>CAZHGG010000759.1:0-3664 GCA_964531755.1 uncultured Polyangiaceae bacterium | reverse complement strand
GGGGCGACGTCGGGGGCGCTGTCGGGCGAGGCGTCCTTCGCCGCGTCGAGGCCCGTGTCGGCGGGCGGGGTCGCGCGGTCGACGGCGGCGTCGAAGCGGCCGCCCACGACGGCTTCACTGTTGGCGCAGGCCGCGACGACGAGCGGCGCGGCGAGCAGGGACCAGCGTCGGGTAGGGGAAGACATGCCGCGATGGTAGCGGGGATCACGCCGCACCGCGAGACCCACGGCACCGATCAGGGGTCGCGGCGCGCCGGGAGGCGGCGACGGGCCGCGCCGACGATCTCGGCGAGGGAGCGACGCTCGCCGGTGGCGTTGTAGCGCTGCGCGTAGACGAGGCCCGCCAGCGCGGAGAGGGGCGCCACCAGGCCGAAGAACGACGCCGCCAGCGTGGCGGGGAGGAGCGCCGACACGATCGTGACGACGAGGATGCCCGCCCCGGCGTCCTTGAGGGGCGCGGCGTAGAGCCAGCCGAAGGGGCCGAAGACGAAGGAGAGGATCCCCGACGCCAGCAGGGACTTCTCGTCGTGAACAGCCGCGGGCCCTGGGCGCGCCTCGACGCGCGCGAGGGCCCGGGGTGCGGGGTGGTGGGCGCGGGGGGCGTCGGCCTCGTCGACCTCTCGCTGGAGCTTCTGGAGCCGCGCCCACTCGTCGATGCTGCGGGGGCCGTTGGCGGAGCGGGACGCGCCGCGGACGCGCCAGATCACCTCGCCCTCGTCGTCGGAGTCGACCTCGACGATGCCCGCGAGGGCGAGCTCGTTCATCCACCGCCCGATGCGGTCGCGGGGGGTGTCGGTGTAGAGCTGGACGTTGACGCGCGTGAGCGGGATGCGTGTGGTGGTCCACAGGCGCAGCACGGCGGTCTCGAACTCGTGCTGGGTCATCGAGGGCACGGTGGCACCGCGGGGAGTGGGCGTCAACGCCGTCGCGGGCGGCGCCGTCGGATCACGCGACGGGCCGGCGGGCGGGGCACGCGGCGGGCGACCTGGACGGCGGGGGCGGTGGCGATCTGGGTCGCCGGGATGCCCAGCGCGGCGAGGTCTTCGCGGGCCTCGGAGGAGCGCCGGGTGCGGGTGCAGCGGGTGACGCGGAGGTCGTGGTTCTGCGCGGTGCGGCGGGCGTAGACGAGCCAGGTGGTGCCCGTCTCGAAGCCCACCGAGCAGCGCGTCGGCGTGAAGATGAGCCGCGTGGTCCCGGCCGTCGCGCCCTTCCACTCGCGCAGGACGAGCGCGCTCACCCAGCGCCCGGCGCTCGGCTCCGTGACGCCCGTGACGTAGGGGCCCTCCCGCACGCCTGTCACCTGCGCCTCGAACACCGCGTCGGACTCCGCCAGGGCCACCGCGGGCGGCCGCGCGGCCGGACAGCTACACACCTGGGCCTGCGCCGTCGGCGCGGCGAGCCACGCGACGAAGAAGAGGCAGGCGCCCGCGAGGCGGCTCATGCCCCCGTCCCCATCGGCAGGAGGGCGCCGAGCGCCCCCGCCCAGAGCGAGAGGAGCTCCTCCCGCGGGAGGTCGCGGCGGTCGAGCCAGTCGAGGCTCGTGGCCTCGACGAAGCCGAGCCAGCCCCGGAAGGTGAGGCGGAGCGCGGGTGCGGGCTCGACCACCCCCGTCTCCCGCGCCATGCGCGCGAGAAACTCCCGCCGCGTCGCCTCGATGATGGTCGCGGTGTCCGCGTCGGAGCCGATGCCCCCGCGGAGGAGCGTCGCGTAGGAGGCGGCGTGCTCTTCGACGAAGCCCAGGTAGCGGGAGAGCCCGGTGGTGAGGCGCTCGAGCGGGGGGGTGCCCTCGGGGGTCTCGGTGGTCGCGAGGAGGCGCCGGGCGGCCTCGCGCACGACCTCGACGTAGAAGTCCCGCTTCGTCGGGAAGTAGTGGTAGAGGAGCCCCTTCGAAACGCCCGCGGCCGCCGCGACGTCGTCGATCTGCACCTCGTCCCACGAGCGCTTCGCGAACATCGCGATCCCGAGCTCGAGGAGCTGCGCCCGCCGCGCGTCGCTCGTCAGGCGGACGCGCGCCTCCGCCTCGCCCGTCGACCGGGGGCGACCCTTCGCTGCGACCGCTGACGCCTTCCGCGACACGCCGCGACCCTACCCGACAACCACCACCCGCCGCACCCGTTGACTTCACCCGCGACCTGCCCTAGCGTTGCTATTGAACAGGAGTCAACAACATGGACGGTGACGCGCCTTCGCGGCCGAAGATCACGCCGCGCTCTCCGGGCTTCGAGTACGAGGGGCTGCCGCGCTACTGGTTCGGCGACAACCCGGTTCGCACGCACATCGCCAACGGGGCCGACCTGCTGTTTCCCTCGGGCGAGCGCTTCTTCGTGCGGAGCGTGCGGCACTACCTGCCGGCGATCGACGACCCGGCGCTCCGCGATCAGGTGCAGGGCTTCTGCGCGCAGGAGGCCCGCCACGGCGCCGCGCACCAGCGGCAGTTCGAGGTAATGCGGGCGCAGGGCTACGCGCCGGAGCGCTTCCTCCGAGCCTACGAATGGCTCGCGTGGCGGGTGATCGAGCCGGCCTTCTCGCCCGCGATGCGTCTCTCGGTGACGGTGGCGCTCGAGCACTACACCGCCATCATGGCCGAGGGGGCCCTCGCGTACGGGGCCCTCGACGGCGCCCACCCCAAGATGGAGGCGCTGCTCAAGTGGCACGCCTGCGAGGAGATCGAGCACAAGGCCGTGGCCTTCGACGTCCTCGCGAAGGTGAACCCCTCCTACGGGCTCCGCATGGCGGGGATGGCCCTCGCCACCGTCGGCCTCGCGGCCTTCTGGGCGGCCGCCACCGCGACCCTCCTCTGGCAGGACCGCGCGGCGGGGAGGACCGTCACGCGGCGCCACCTGCGGGAGGCGAAGCAGCGCGACCGGTCGATCGTGCGGGACGTGTTCATCGCGGGGATGAAGCGCTACGCGAAGCGGGACTTCCACCCGATGCAGCACGACGACGCCCACCTCGCCCGCGCGTACCTCGCGGGGATGGGCCTCGCCGTCGCGTAGGGGCTACGAGAAGAGGATGCGCAGGGCGCCGTAGAGCCCCGTCGCGAGCGGGAACACCCCGCAGGCGAGCACCGCCACGATCGTCGCGAACGCCGTCGACTCGGCCCGCGCGACCGCCTCTCGCACCGTCTCGAGCGTGCCCGGCACCGTCCACCCGTCGTCGGGCGCGCCGTCCGCGCGAAACGCGCCGCGGGCCTTCTCCTGGAGCGCGATCACCACCACCGGGCCCGTGTAGCCCCCGAAGGCGTCCGGGGCCTGGCGCGGCGCCGCGCCGTTCGCGAAGCGGAGCACGTTGCCCGCGCCGAGCTCGGCCTGCTGCCACGTCGAGGGGGTCGACCACGGCGCCGCGTCGGCCTCCCGGAGCCCGTACATCAGCGCCCCCAGCGCGAGGGACACCATCCCCACGGCGAGGGCGACCCACGACCCCGCGCCCCGCTCGTGCCACGCCGCCGACGCCGAGGTGAGGAGGTTGCAGAGCACGGTCACCGTCACGAGCGCGAAGGCCGAGAGCCCGCCCGCGATCAGCGCCCCCCGGGCCCCGCGGCGCAGCGCCGACCGCGCGCCCGGCGTCGTCCGCGCGAGGAGAACGAAGCCCGCGAGGGCCGCCACCGCCAGCAGCGCCGCGGCGGCCTCGACCGGACCGATGACCCCCATCGCCAGGGAGGCGAC
>CAZHGG010000758.1:0-3665 GCA_964531755.1 uncultured Polyangiaceae bacterium | reverse complement strand
GTCGCCAAGCGCGAGCCCCCGCCGGCCGCCGCCGCGCCGCGCGAGCCCGCCCCGAGCCTGCTCGCCGGCATGAAGCGCGAGCCGCCGGCCCCCGTCGTCCCCGCCCTCCGAAAGGGCGCGAAGGCGAAGAAGAAGTCGGTCTGAGCGCCGCGCGCCGGCGCGTGTCGAACCCCAAGGAGGTCTCCATGGTCGCAGCCACGTTCCCCCCCATCTCCGTCCCCGGCACAGGCCAGCTCTACGCGCGCTTCCACACGTCGATGGGCGCGATGGTCGCCCGCCTCGAGGAGCACCGCGCCCCGAACACCGTGAAGAACTTCGTCGGGCTCGCCACGGGCACGCAGGAGTTCGTCGACCCGCGCGACGGCCAGACCAAGCGCGGCGTGCCCTACTACGACGGCACCATCTTCCACCGCGTGATCCCCCGCTTCATGATCCAAGGCGGCGACCGCCTCGGGCGCGGCACGGGCAACCCGGGCTACCGCTTCGCGGACGAGTTCCACCCGGAGCTCAAGCACGTGGGCTCCGGCGTCTTGTCGATGGCCAACTCTGGCCCCTCCACGAACGGCTCGCAGTTCTTCATCTGCGAGGTGGCCACCCCGCACCTCGACGGCAAGCACTCGGTGTTCGGGCAGGTGTTCACGAACAACAAGCTCATCGCCGAGATCACCCACTCTCCCACCTCGCGCGACAAGCCGATCACCGACATTCGCCTCGACCGCGTGGAGATCTTCCGCAGCGAGACGGTGCCCACCGCCTGAGCCGCCGAGCCCGCGCCGGCCGCAGAGAGGAGATCGGGATCGTCCCGGTCTCCTCTCCGCTTTTCGGGCGTCGGTGTGGGCGTCGGCTCAGAGGCCGAGCTCGTCCCGCTCCTCGTACAGGCGCATGAGGTTGTCGAAGAACGTCGTGCCGCGATCGACGGTGACCACCTGGCCGCTCACGCCGTCCATGAGGCCGCTGCACAGCGCGAGCGCGGCCTCACCCACCTCCTCCGCTGGGAGAAAATGCGACTCCCGCGTGAAGCGCGCCGCGAAGGCGGAGAACTCGGCGCCGAACGTGGAGGTGAACGCGTCGGTCTTCACGCTGCGCGAGCGCAGCACGTTGACGCGGATGTCCTCGTCGAAGAGCCGATAGTTCATGTACCGGCACAGCGTCTCCATCACCGACTTCGACGTGGCCACGAAGTCGTACCCCGCCGAGAAGGAGTCGGGCCCGGTGGACGACATGCCCACCACGTAGCGGGGATACCTCCCGAACACCTGCTTGATCCGGCGCGTGTACTCGACCATCGGCCAGGCGCTCGCCTCGATGCTCTTCACGAGCGCCCGCCGGTCGTAGTCGTCGAAGCCGCGCACGACGAGGGCCGTGGAGGCGTTGGCGATGAGGACCTCCACGCGCTCGTGGCGCTCCCTCACCGCGGCGAGCAGGGCGTCGGTGTCGTCGTCTCGGGCGGCGTCGGCCTGGAAGAGCAGCGGCTCGGGGCCCCCCACCTCCCGGAAGCGCGCGCGCACGGCGTCCTCGTCGGCCGTGCCGAAGCGGTAGGTGAGCACGCACGACGCCCCGTGCCTGGCGAACGCGAGCGCGGTCGCCAGGCCGATGCCGGCCGTCCCCCCGGTGACGACGACCGCCTTGCCGCGCATGCTCGCGATCACGGCTGCGCGGCCTCGCGCGCGGCCTTCTCGTTGACGGTGCGCTCGAGGAGGTCCACGAGCCCGTCGAGGTTCGTGAGCTTGGAGAGCTCCGACCGCGGGATCTTCACCCGCAGCTCGCGCATCGAGCTCGAGACCACCTCCACGATGTCGAGGCTGTTGGCCCCGAGGTCCTTCATCGACCGCGACGGGTCGATGTCCTCCACGGCGAGGCCGTCGACGGCGTCGGCGAGGTGCTTCTGAACGACGGCCATGATGTGTTCGCGCTTCATCGAGCTTGTTCCTTTCACGTTGACGGTTCACCCAGGCGGAGGCTCTCGCGCTCTTCGTAGATGCGCATGAGGTTGTCGAAGAAGGACGTGCCGCGGTCGACCATGAGCACCTGGCCGCTCATGCCGTCGAGCATTCCGCTGCACAAAGCGAGGATGGAGTTTGCCACCTCCTCGCAGGAGATGAACTGCCGCTCCATGTTGAAGCGCTCAGCGAACTCCTCGAAGTCTCGCCCGAAGGTGGCCCGCAGCGACTCCGTACGAACGAGCCGCGAGCGGACCACGTTCACGCGCACGTCCTGGTCGAAGAGCCGATAGCTCATGTAGCGGCCGAGGGTCTCCATCGCCGCCTTGGAGGCCGCCACGAAGTCGTAGTTCTTGTAGAACGCGTCGGGCCCGCCGCTCGAGAGGCCCACGATGTAGCGTGGATACCTCCCGAAGATGTCCTTCATGTGCTTGGCGTACGCGAACATCGGCCAGGCGCTGTAGTCGATGCTGGTGAAGAGCGAGCGCTTCTCGTAGTCGGCCAGCCCCTTCACCACGAGCGCGACGCTCACGTTGGAGATGAACGCCTCCACGCGCTCGTGGCGCTCGCGGACTCCCTGAAGGAGGGCGACGGTGTCCTCGTCGCGCGCGACGTCGGCGCACACGATGGTGGGCGGGCGCGCGTCGGCCTCGCGGAACGCGGCGAGCACGGCGTCCTCGTCGGCCGTTCCCCACTTGTGGGTGAGCGTGACCGCCGCGCCGCGGCGGGCGAAGGCGACGCCCGTCGCCAGCCCGATTCCCATGGTCCCGCCGGTGATGACGACGGCTTTGCCGCGGAGATCATTCATCATGAGTGGCCTCGATTCTGGTCCGCGTCTCTGGCGTCGCGAACGTCACCTCGTGCATCAGCGACTCGAGCGTGTGGGTCTCTTCGAAGGCGCGCCGCCTCGGGAGGGTGAGGGTCCGCTTCAAGAGCGACAGGGCCCGGCGCGGCTTCTCGGCGACGCGGCGCGCGAGCGCGTCGGCGTGGGCGAGCACCTCGCCGCGGGGGAGGATGGCCGAGAACCCGCTGCGCCCCTCGAAGCCGGCGCCCCGCCGCGCCTCCCCCGTGTACAGCAGCTCGTGCGCGATCGCCGGAGAGACCACGTGCTCGAGGAGGCGAATCATGCCCATGCCGGGGGTGAAGCCCATGTTCATGAAGGTCGCGCCATAGCGGCTCTCGCGCGCGATCACGGGCATGTCGGCGGCGAGCCCGAGGGCGAAGCCCCCGCCCACGGCGTGCCCGGCCATCGCCGCGACCACGGGCACCGGCACGTCGAGCACGGCCTTCGCGAGGAGGATGTCGGCGGGCGCGACGCTGCCGCCGACGAGGGCGCGCAACATGTCCACGCTCGCGCCAGAGGAGAACACCTCGTCGTGGCCTCTCAGCACGAGCACGCGGAGGTCGGGCCACGCGGCCGCCTCGCGCAGCGCCGCCAGGAGCTCCTCCACGAACGCCGCGGTCATCTCGTTCTTGCCGGTCGCGTCGGCCATGTGCACGTGGCCCACGCCGTCGTCGCGAGGCAGAAACCGCACCGAGGCGGCCGGGGCTACGCCTGCCATGGCGCGGCCCCTTCGATCAGGAACGCGCGCACCGCGGCGCGCGTCTCGGGCTCGTCGAGCAGCGAGGCGGTGCGCTCCGCGCCGGCCGCGAGCCCCGCGGCGGTCCCCAGGGGCTCGAGCTCGGTGAGCCATCCGCGCACCGCGCGCACGCCCCGCGTGGGGA
>CAZHGG010000757.1:829-3673 GCA_964531755.1 uncultured Polyangiaceae bacterium | reverse complement strand
CGGCCACCGACGCGGGCGCCTCGGAGGGGGGCGCGGGCGCGGCTTCGGCCCATTCGGGCTCGGCGGGGCCCCGGGCCGTGGGCGCGATGGCCCCGGTCCGCGCGTCACGCATGGGCGACCGCCTCGCCGAGGTGGGGCTCGACATCCGGCACCTGCCGCCGCTCGAGCGGCTGACCCCCGAGCAGCGCCGCAAGGTGATGGGCACGTTCACCGACTCGCTCGGCGTCCCGTGCACCGGCTGCCACAACGAAGACAACTTCCGCGCCGACACGCGCCGCAAGCGCGTGGCCAAGCGCATGTACAACGAGATGGCGCGCCTGCTCGTCCTCGAGGACGGCGAGGCGGTGTACTGCGACGGGTGCCACCAGGGGAAGGAGACCGTGCTCGACCGCCGGGACAAGGCGAAGGTCTCCGCGTTCATGGACGACTCGTTCGTCGACAAGCTCCGCCGCGTCGACGGCCAGGAGCACGACTGCTCGACGTGCCACGGCGATCCGCCAGAGTTCGCGTTCGTCGCGCAGTGGAAGGAGTCGCCGGCCCCCAACCTCGTGCTCGCGTCGGAGAAGCAGCAGGCCCTCGAGAAGGCACGCGCCGCGGCCATGGCCGAGTCGACCCCCGTCGCGGCGCCGCCTCCGGGGCAGCCCGTCGCCGTGAACGCGCCGCGCCGCTTCCCGAAGCCGCAGCGCCCGCCGCAGCCGGCGCGCGCGTGCGGCGATAAGGACAACCTCTGTCCGCTCCAGGTCTGGATGCGCCGGAACATCGCGCCCGCCGTGACGGCTGGCGACACCGAGGCGCTCGCGCGGGCGATGGAAAAGCTCGCGACGTTCTCGCCCGACCCGTCGTGGGAGTGGGCGAGCATGGCCAAGGCCTCGGCCGCCGCGGCGCGCCGCGGCGACATGGACGAGGCCCGCAAGGCGTGCCGGGGCTGTCACACCACGCTGAAGCCGCTCTGGCGGCAGAAGTACCGGCTGCGGCCGGTGAGATGAGCGCCGCGGCGCGTCTGAGCAGGAGAGCAGGAGGAGCCGTGAGATCGATCGCTGCGTTGCTGGGTGTGGTCCTCGTGGCGGGCGCTTGCGCGCAGGCGGCGCCCGTGTGTCCTCCACCGCCGCCGCCCGCCCCGTGCAACTGCGACCTCGCCCCGCTCGCCGCGGCCGCGCCGACCACGATCGACGATCCGCTGCACCCGAAGGACGCGGGCGCCGAGCCCATGACGGTGGCGGCCGACGCCTCGGCCGACGCGGCGCCGGTGGCGGTCGCGGTCGAGGCCGATGCGGGCGCCGCGAAGCCCGGCGTGAAGCCGGCGGCCCACGCGGCCGCGACGCCGGCGCCGGCCACCCCCTCGCCCTCGAGCTGCGGCACGAAGGACAACCTCTGCCCGCTGCAGAAGATCATGCGCGGCGAGGTCGGCGCCGCGAAGACAGGCCCCGCGATGGCCGCGGCCTTCACGCACACAGCGAACCTCTCCCCGAACGGTGGATGGAGCTGGCGCGCGATCGCGCTGAAGGGCGCGCAGCTCGCCAAGGCGGGGGATCTCGACGGCGCGAAGGCCCAGTGCAAGGCGTGCCACGACGCGTACAAGGCGCAGTACCGGTCGACGTACCGCGCGCGCGCCGTGCGCTGAGCCGCGTGAGGGGGGGAGACCGCGCTCGCGTCGGCGGTCCGCCCGCGCATGTCACCGACGACGAGTGTTTGCCGACGGCGCGTGAGCGCCTCGAGGGGAGAGACGACGAATGAGCGGTACTTCGTTCAATGCCATTCTCGGGATTGCCTTCTTGGTGCTGGGGTTCGCCTCGGTGTTCCTCATGTTCCACCTGTGGGGATATCCCTTCGACAAGGCGACACGCACGAGCGCCGCGCCGAAATGGGCGATGTACCTGCACCGGGGGATCGGCTTCGCCTACGTGATCGTCTACGTCGTGATGATGACGCGCATGGTGCCGAGGCTCTTCACCTACCAGGTGGAGTTCCCCGCGCGCACCGTGGTGCACATCATCATGGGGCTCATCATCGGCCTCATTCTGCTCATCAAAGTGTCCATCATTCGCTTCTTCCGGCACCTCGAGGAGTGGATGCCCTTCCTCGGCACCGGGCTGCTCGCGTGCACGGTGGTGCTGCTCGGCCTCTCTCTGCCATTCAGCTTCAAGGACCGCGTGCTGGCGAAGAAGGCGCGCGGCGGCGACGTGTTCAGCGCGGCCAGCCTCGAGCACGTGAAGAAGGTGCTCCCCATGGCGGAGCTCCCCAAGGAGGCGCCGCTCGACAAGCTCGCGACCGTGGCCGAGCTGAAGCACGGCCGCGACGTGATGGTGACCCAGTGCGTGGAGTGCCACGACATGAAGACGATCCTCGCGAAGCCTCGGTCTCCGCAGGACTGGACCCACACGGTCGAGCGCATGGGCGAGAAGCCCGCGCTCTCGGCGCCCATCACCGAGCAGGACCAGTGGGCGGTCTCGGCGTATCTCATCGCCATCTCGCCCGATCTCCAGGCGTCTGCCCAGAAGAAGCGCCAACAGGAGCAGGAGAAGAAGAAGGCGAAGTCCGCCGCGATGGCGGCCCTCGCCGCGGCGGGCGATCTCGAGGCGAAGTCGGCCGCCGAGGTCAAGCCGCTGCTCGAGAAGCACTGCACGCAGTGCCACGAGCTCACCGAGATCGAGGAGAAGCCCCCTTCGAACGCGAAGGAGGTGGACTCGCTCATCGGGCGCATGGTCGACAACGGCCTCGAGGCCCCCGACGCCGACATCAAGGTGATCCGCGCGTACCTGCTCAAGACCTACGGCAAGGGCGCCCCGAAGGAGCCCAAGGACAAGGACGCCGACGACGACAAATGAGGCTGGGCGCGCGCCTGGG
>CAZHGG010000757.1:0-819 GCA_964531755.1 uncultured Polyangiaceae bacterium | reverse complement strand
ACCCAGCCTTCGCCCAGGCGCGCGCGCGCGGCGCCCCTCCGAAGAGGCGCGGGCCGGCGCTCGCGGTCGTCGCGCTCGGCCTCGTCGGCGGCGGGTGCGACGGGTGTCACAGCGACCACCCCTACGTGCCGTATGGGATAGACTCGTCGCCCTCGTCGCTGGCTGTCGTCGACGCCGCGTCCGCCGCCGCCTCCGCCGTCCCCGCGCCGAGCGCCCTCGGCGACGCGACGGAGGTCGCTCCCCCGCGCGCCGCCGTGTGGGAGCACGCGGGCCTGCGCCTCGAGGCGCCGCCCGGCCTGACGTTCGAGCGCGGCCTCTTCTCCGACCTCGACGGCGACGGCCGCGTCGACGCCTTGTGCGTCCTGCGCGTCGACGCCTCGCCGCGGTCGTTCGAGGTGCGCTGGTACCGCGGCGGCGAGACCGACTCGACGCGCGTGCTCGCGACCGAGCTCTCGACCCTCCCGGAGAGCCCGGGTGCGCACGTCGTCACGCGCGTCGGCCTGCGCTCCGCGCTCGTTGAGGTGGGCACCGTCCCCGCGGCGTCGTTCGCCGAGTCACGCGCCTTCGTGCTCGTGGACGTGGAGGTCGCGCCGGGGCGCCCCCCGGTCGCGCGTGCTCGTCTCTCCTTCGTAGTGACGGATCCTCCCCGCGCGCCGCGGCTCACCGTCACGCCGGACAGCGCGGATCGTGACGGCGACGGCGTCGCCGATCTGACGCTCAAGGTCTCGGTCACGGACGACGCCGGGCCGCTCGAGGCGAGGCTCGCGTTCTTCGACCGCCCCGCGGGGCTCGCCGGCGATCCCGACGAGCCGCGCGCGT
>CAZHGG010000756.1:0-3676 GCA_964531755.1 uncultured Polyangiaceae bacterium | reverse complement strand
CACGCTCGCGCGACCGGGGACCGGCACGGTCGGCCGTGAGCGCGTGTCACCCCCATCCTCCTCCGGGTCGGCGACCGCCGCGCTCGCGCGACCGGGGACCGGCACGGTCGGCCGCGAGCGACGGTCGCTGTCATCGACGTCGAGCCCCGGGCTGGATTGCAGGTACATGCGGACGGGCGGGGAGACGGGCGTCGGCGCGTCCCGCCCCCTCGGGGGCTCCACGGCCTTCGGCACCTCCACGGCCTTCGGCACCTCCACCGCCTTCGGCGCCTCCACCGCCTTCGGCGCCTCCACCGCCTTCGGCACCTCCACCGCCTTCGGCGCCTCCACGACGGCCTTCGCCGCCTCCCGCTTGTGCCGCCCCTTGCCGCCCTTGGTCCGGCCCTTTTTGGCGCTCGGTCGCGGCGCCTCGGGGGCCTTGGGCGACGACGGCGCGACCTTCGCCGGCGCCCCCTCGGCCTCGGGCCGCACCTCCGCGACCTCGGGCGGCACCTCCGAGTGCAGCAGCTCTTCCTCGTCGACGACCGAGCCGTCGTCTTCGTCCTCGCCGTCGGGCTCCCCCGGCGCAGCGGCGAGCGCGGCCACGTCGGCGACGGGCGGCGACGGCGACAGCGGGACCGCCTCGACCAGCGCGCGGAGGGCCGCGGTGAGCTGACTCATGGTGTCGTAGCGATCGGTGGGGTCCTTCGCGAGGCACCGCTGGATGACCGGCTCGAGCAGCTCGGGGAGATCGCCCGTCGGCACCGGATCGTGGAGCACCTTCACGATGACCTCGGTCATCGACTGGCCGTCGAAGGGGACCTCGCCCGTCACGAGCTCATAGAGGATCACCCCCAGCGACCAGATGTCGGAGCGCCGATCCACCGACGCCGCGCTCTTGAGCTGCTCCGGCGCCATGTACCAAGGCGACCCGAGGATCTCCTTGGTCTCCGTGCGCCTCCGATCGTGGAGCTCCACCTTCGAGATGCCGAAGTCGAGCACCTTCACCGTCGGCGGGCGGTTGCGCTTCTTGGCGAGGAACAGGTTGGCGGGCTTCACGTCGCGGTGGATGATCCCGAGCGAGTGCGCCTCCGTCAGGGCGTCGGTGATCTGGAGGGCGTAGTGGATCGCCTCGGCGGCCGGGATCTTCTTCCGGCGCTCGAGGACCGCCGCGAAGTCGTCGCCGTCGAGGTACTCCATCACCATGTACGGCGTACCGTCGTCGAGCGTCCCCACGTCCATGACCCTGGCCACGTGCTCGCTCTTGATCTTGACGGCGGCGCGCGCTTCCCGCGCGAAGCGCTCCCGGGCGTCAGGGCTCGAGGCGCGCCCGGGGAGGATGACCTTGATGGCCACGAGCTCGTCGAGCTCGAGGTGACGCGCGGCGACGACGACGGCCATGCCCCCTTGGCCGAGCACGCGCTCGACCTTGTACCTGCCGTCGATCACTTGTCCGGGTCGAACCGATGCTGCTGCCTCCTCGGCCATGCGGCGTGCGAGCATAGCGTCTTCACGCGAGAACCGCGACGAGAGCTTCGCGGCCGACCGGGCGCGGGCACGAGGCGGGGCGTCGTTCCCGAGTCGTCGCGACCACTTGCGCGAGCGGGCCGCGCCCCGCAGCGGAGGAGCCCGGCGCCCTGGCGGGAGGAGCGGGGACGATTCGCGGGTCAGTCACTCGCGTCGCGGCGCATCGCGGAGAGCTCATCGCCGACCACGCGGAAGCTCGCCAGGAAGCCTTGCATCGCGTGCTTCAGGAGGGCCTCGAGCGCGCGGCGCACCTCGGGCGGAGGGGCCATGAAGGTCGCCGCGTCGGGCCGGACGGCGCTGGCGTTCGGAGCGCTGGACGCGCTCGACGCGTGGGTCGCTGGCGACGGGGCGGGGACGCCAAACGGGAGCTGGCCCACGATCGCGAAGTGCAGCGCGGTGACGAAGTGGAGCACGTCGAGGCGAGGATCGCGGCTGGGCGGGCGCCGGTTCTGCGCGAGCGCCGCCAGGTGGGCGCGCACGCGCTCGCCGATCCCGAGCTCGTGGAGCACGAGGATGCGTTGGTGCGGCATCACGCGCACGTGCAGAGAGGAGGGCGTGATCCTTCCGTGGCGAATACCGAGCGCGTGGAGCTGCTCGAGGGCGAAGGCCGACTCGGCGAAGAGCTCGAGCGCGCTGGCGTAGGGGATGGGTCCGGTCGCCTCGATCTCGCGGACGAGATCGCGCCCGTCCGGTGCGTCGCACACGACGTACGCGTCCCCGTCGAGCTCGCCGAAATCGACCAGCGCCACGGTCCTCTCGCCCCGCAGCTGGGCGAACGCGGTCACCTCGCGCTCGAGCACCGCTCTCGCGCCGGCGTCGGCGCAGGCCCCGGCGATCCGCTCGACGTGGACGACGCGGCCTTGGTCATCGACACCCGAGAAGTCGAAGGGGCCTTCGCTCGTCATGAGCGTGTAGGTGCCGCGTGGGAGGGGCACGGCGTCGAGCAGGCCGGGGGGGCCTGTCCGCGACGCGGCGACCGGCGCCCGGCGCGAAGTCACGCTCTCGGGCACCGAGAGCGGCGCCCGCGGGATCGCTTGGCCGGCGCTCTCGGTCTGTCGGAGCGCGCGGCGGAGCGCCCCGAGGGACAGGCGCTGCTGGGGGTCGATGAGCAGCGACGCTCGCAGCGCCGCGGCGACGTCCGCCGGGACGTCGGGGACGAGGACGCGAACGTCGGGCACGGCGACGGTGGCAGGCGCGTTGAGCAGGTCGAACCCCGCGAGCCCCTCGAAGGGTGAGCGCCCCGCGAGCGCGACGTAGAGCGTCATCGCGAGGCTCCACACGTCGGACTTCTCGCTCGCGCGGCGCGTGTCCGCGAACTGCTCGGGCGCCATGTAGTGCGCCGTGCCGAGGATGGCGTCGGACGCCGTGATGAGCTCGCCGGCCCCCGCCCCGAGCCGCTTGGAGAGCCCGAAGTCGCACAGAATGGCGTACCCGCGGGCCAGCGTTCGGGGCACGAGGACGTTGGCGGGCTTGATGTCGCGGTGGAGGACGCCGCACGCGTGGGCGTGGGCGAGGGCTCCGCAGAGATCGAGGCCGATCGCGACGGCGAGCGCAGCGGGGAGGGGCCCCTCGCGCTCGACGAGGCGCTCGAGATCTTCGCCGTCGACGTACTCCATCGCCAGGAACGGCGTCATCGAGGCGGCGTCCACGCCGACCTCGTACACCGGCACGATCGCAGGGTGAGAGAGGGCCTGGAGGATCTCGCCCTCTCGCCTGAAGCGGGCGACGGTCTCGGCGTCGCGGATGCCCGCCCCCGTGATGAGCTTCAGCGCGACGACCCCGCGCGCGGACCTCGCCGCGTGGACCTCGCCCATGCCGCCGCCGCCAAGCCGCGACGTGAGCGTGTACGGGCCGATGACGGCCCCGGGAGCAAAAGGTGACGGTCTCGGTGTGCTCATGTCGGTCCGAGACGCGTCTCGCGGGTCTCCGCTCTCAGGGTACCACTCCGGGTCCCTGGACGAAGGGAGAACGCGTGTAGCTGCGCGGCGTTGGCGAGTCGTGAGCCACCGCCATGTCAGCAGGGGTGTATCGTCGACCGAGGACACACGCGCGCGCGCACCGCTCGCTGTCCGTCACCCCCACGAGGAGAACTCCGATGCCTCTCGTACGCCTCCGCGCGCACTTCCTCGCCGCCATGGGCCTCTCCGTGGCCGGCTGCAACGACGTCCCC
>CAZHGG010000755.1:0-3676 GCA_964531755.1 uncultured Polyangiaceae bacterium | reverse complement strand
CGGCCGAGGTGCCGCCGCCCGGCGCCGATTTCACGCCCCACGCCGTCGCGATCTTCAAGGCCGCCGCGTGCGGCGGCGACCACGCGCCACCCGCGAGCATCCCGCCTGCGCTCATCGCCGCCCACTGCAAGGAGCTCCTCGCGGCTTATGCAGAATACAAGCGTTCGTGGGTGGACGTGGCGGGCCCGTTCATCGCGAAGCTCCGACCCGCCGGCCTGCCCGACACCGTGGTCTACCCGTTCGGTGGCGGCGACCTCGTGTCGGCCCTCGCCACCTTCCCCGACGCGCGGGAGATCACGACGATCTCGCTCGAGCCCGCGGCGGACCCGCGCGGCGTCATGGGCATCAACACCGCGCAGATGACCCGCGCGCTCCGCGACATCCGCTCGCACCTCGGCAAGCTCTTCTTGAAGGCGCACAGCCGCACCGACAACCTCGGCCTCGAGTCGCAGAGCGTCATCCCCGGCGAGATCGCGTTCTCCATGGCCGCGCTCGTCATCTACGGGTTCGAGCCCGTGTCGCTCCGCTACTTCCGCTTCGAAGACGACGGCAAGCTCCGCTACGTGACCGACGAGGACCTGAAGTCGGGCGACAAGCGGTCGCAGCGCGCCCTCTTCCAGAACGCCGAGCTGCGCTTCAAGCGCCCCGGCGACGCGCGCTCGCGGGTGCTACGCCACGTGGGCTACGACCTGTCCGACGGCAACCTGAAGCTGCGCCCGCAGGTGATGCGCCACCTGGAGGCGAAGGGCAAGGTGTCCGCCATGACCAAGGCCGCCAGCCACCTGCTCTGGGACGACTCGTTCTCTACGGTGCGCGAGTACCTGCTCAAGCACATGGAGTGGATGATCTCGGACACGACCGGCATCCCCCCTCGCCGGCTCCGTGGCACGGGCTTCGTGCACGAGGTCTACGGGGTGTACGAGTGGCCCGAGACCTTCGGCCTGGTGAACAACCGCGACGCCACCGACTTCAAGGAGCTCTTCAAGGGCCACGAGGCGATCTCGTTCCGGTACGGCTACCCGGACAACCGGGGGCACGGCCACATCGTCGTGACGAAGAAGGCGCCCTGACGCGGCGCCGGTTCGCCCAGCGAGCGCCCCGCTTCTGTACTAGTGTCTCGTGTAGGCGATGCTGCTCCTCTGCCTCTCCGACATCCACGGAAACCTCGACGCCCTCCGCGCGGTCCTCGCGACGGCGGAGCGCCGAAGCTTCCACAAGCTCCTCGTGGCGGGCGACCTCGTGTTCCCAGGACCCACGGCGGAGTACGTGCCGGGCACGGCGCTCGAGACCTGGCGCCGCCTCTCCGCGGCGAACGCCGTGCTCGTGCAGGGCGTCTCGGACCGCGCGGTCGCGAGCCTCGACGCCGACGACGTGGTCGCGACCTCCGACCACGAGAAGATCATGCTGGAGCGACTGCGACAGGTGCGCGCTGAGCTCGGCGACCTCGTGGTCGAGCGGCTCCGGCGCCTCCCCACGCACGCGAGGATCCCTCTGGAGGACGGCGGCGAGCTGCTGCTCGTGCACGGCTCGCCCGCTGACGCCGGCGAGCCCCTGACGCACGACCTCGACGACGAGGAGGTGAGCGCGCTCATCGGCGTGGACGGCGCCGACGTCGTGGTGTGCGGGATGAGCCACGTGCCGTACACCCGCGAGCTCGGCGACCTCAAGATCGTCAACGTGGGCAGCGTCGGCGAGGCCCCCGACGGCGCCATCGACCTGCCGGACGGGTGGAAGCGCCCACGGGTCGCCCACGCGACGTGGATCGAGAGCACGCCGGGCGCCCTCTCGATCGAGCACATCGCCGTGCCGCTCGACGGCTGAGGCTCACACCGGCGGGCGGAGCGCGACCGTCGTGCCCTCGAGGGTGGCAGTAAACCCTAATGGTATCGGCCTGTTCCGAGCCCCGTGCCCGAACGGCGCGCCGGCGAGGACCGGCACGCCCAGCCCGGCCGTGCGCTCGGCGAGGACGGCCTCGACGGTGACGCCGTCGGGGCCCGGCGCGCACTCGGTGAAGTCCCCGAGCACCACGGCGGACACGCCCTCGAGCGCGCCGCTCGCGCGGAGCGACGTGAGCATGCGGTCGAGCCTGTAGGGGCGCTCGGTGACGTCCTCGAGGAACAAGACGGCCCCGTGGGGGAGCGCGAGGCGCCCGGCCGCGGCCTGCGTGGCGAGCATGGTGAGGTTGCCGCCGACGGCGACCCCGGACGTGACGGCGACTGCGCCACGCCCCGCGTGCACGACGTCGAGCTCACCCCACGCCTCCCCGAGACCGCGCTCGAGGACGGCCATGAGCCGCGCCCGCTCCCAGGGCGTCGCGCGGCCGAGCCCTGTGACGTTCGCGGCGTGGAGGCTGACGATACCCCGGCGCTGGGCCTCGAGGTGCAGCGCGGTGATGTCAGAGAAGCCCACGAGCCAGGACGGACGCCGCTCGAAGGCGGACCACGGCAGCCCCTCGAGGATCCGCGTGACCCCGTACCCTCCGCGCGCGCAGAAGATCGCCCGCACCTCGGGGTCGCGGAGCGCCGCCGCGAGCTCGGCGGAGCGCCGGGCGTCCCCGCCCGCGAGGTACCCTTCCCGCGAGAGCACGTCGGCGCGGACGCGGACGCGGTAGCGCTGCGCGAGCCACCCGAGCCCGGCGAGCACCTCGGCCCGCGGCGCGGGGCTCGACGGCGCCACGACGGCGACCAGATCGCCGGGGCGAAGCGGCTCGGGGAGGCGCACGGGCCCGAGTGTCGCAGAGTCCGGCGCGGTTGCCGAGCGGCCTCGTGGGCCCGAGGGGCGGTCGCGCCCTTCCATCGAATCGCGCGCGGCGCGCGCAAGTCGTTGAAACGCCTTTCGACGGGCTGCTAGGGTTCACTCATGCAGTCTCGTCCCCTCGCGTCGCCTGGGTCGCGCGCCGTCGCCGGCGTCGCCGCCCTCGCGCTCGGCCTGGCCGCGTGCAGCGCCGGCAACGGCGACGTCCCCGTCAAGCGGGAGATCGGCCCCCCCGTCGGCAGCGGCAACCGCATCCGAGAGATCGCCAACCCCGCGGTGCCCGGGCGCCCGTCGCCCGGGTCGGAGGTGAACGTCACGGGCGTGACGGTCGTCGCCGTCGACACCTTCGACGAGACCCGGAACGGCAAGAGCCGCGGCTCGATCTTCGTGCAAGACCTCGGCTCGACGGAGCCCTACTCGGGCATCGGGATCTTCGCGCCGGCCTTCGTCCCTGGCGACCTCCGCGTCGCGTCGGGCGACGTGCTCGACCTGCGCGGCGAGTACCAGGAGAACAAGAACATCGGCACGGCGATCTTCCCGGAGGGGCAGGTGTTGCCGCAGCTGTCGCGGCCGGTGGCCACCTTTCGGTACGACTTTCAGCCCCCCGCGGCTCGCGAGATCGACATCAAGGACCTGAACGACTACGCGCTCGGGCGGCGCTGGATCGGCATGCTGGTCACGGTGAAGAACGTGGCCATCGACGGGCGGCTCAGCGAGAGCGGCGGCCGGGTCACCGGGTTCCTTCTGCCGAAGGGGAGCGCCGCCGACGATCGCAACCGGCCGACGGTCACCAACGAGCTCTACGATCTCAAGGTCACCGACGCCGAGAGCAACCAGGGCTACGCGTCGATCACGGGCGTCGTGACCTACTTCTTCAACCTCCACATCGCGCCGCGATCGGCGGCGGACCTCGTCAAGAGGT
>CAZHGG010000754.1:0-3679 GCA_964531755.1 uncultured Polyangiaceae bacterium | reverse complement strand
GGCGCGACGCTCGACGCGCTGGAGGCGACGACGGGCCCGGGCGAGGTGCCGAGCCGCACGCCGAACAAGACGAACCCGAGGATGACGCACGCCACGCCGACCCCGAGCGCCACCCCGAACAGCGGGGAGCCGCGGGGGCGCCGCGCGCGCGCCGCGGTCGAGAACGTGGCCTCGGTCGCGCGACCGTCGCCGAGGTGCCGGAACGACACGGCGGCCGTGGGCGGCGCCACGGCGGTGACGGCGGGCACCGGGATGTGCGTGAGCTGCTCCGCCGCGCGCCGGCCGATGGGCGACGCGAAGGGCGCGAGCAAGCGCCCGAGCTCGGCGAGCGAGGGGCACCGGTGGTTCACGTCCTTCTCGAGGCAATAGGCGATCGCGTGCTCGAGGGCGGGCGGCGCGTCGGGGCGCAGGGCGACGAGCGACGCGGGAGGATCGGCGGTGATGGCGGCGAGCGCGGCGGCCGCGCTGTCGGCGTCGAAGGGGAGCGCGTCGGTCAGGAGCTCGTAGAGCACGACGCCCGTGGCCCAGATGTCGGTGCGGAAGTCGACGCGCTTGGCGCTGCGGATCTGCTCCGGCGACATGTACAGCGGCGAGCCGAAGATCGACTGCGTCTCGGTGAGCTTGAGGTCCTCCTCGACCTCCGCCGAGAGCTTGGAGATGCCAAAGTCAAGGACCTTGACCAGTGAGGTGCCGTCGGGGCGCTGGGCGAGCCACAGGTTGGAGGGCTTGAGGTCGCGGTGGACGATGCCGGCCGCGTGCGCCGTCGCGAGGCCCACCGCGGCCTGGAGGATGAAGTCGACGGCGTCGGGGATGCGGAGCGGCCCCGAGTCGAGCAGGCGGCCGAGGTCGACGCCCTCGAGCAGCTCCATCACGATGTAGGGCAGGCCCCCCTCCGACTTGCCCACGTCGAAGACGCGGACGACGTGCTCGCTGCGGATGAGCGTGGTGGCCTTGGCCTCCCGGAAGAAGCGCTCGGTGGCGCGCGCGTCGCCGGCGAGGCGCGGGTGGAGGAACTTGATGGCCACGGGCGCGTCGATCCCGAGCTGCTGCGCGGCCACGACGGCGCCCATCCCGCCCTTGCCGATGAGCCGCCGGATGACGTAGCGCCGAGAGATCACGTCCCCCGCGCGCGGCGCCCACGCCTGCTCGGCGGGCGGCGCGACGGGCGGCAGCGTGCGGCGCGGTCTCACGACCTCAGCTTACCAGAATCGCGATGCGTGCAAGCGAAGCCTTTCCCGCGAAACGGGGGGCGATCAGGGCTCGCAGCGGAGGATGGAGGCGGCGTCGCACTCCGTGATGGGGGTGGGGGGCGCCGGCATGAAGGGCCCCTTCCTGGCGCCCTCGAGGCGCACCCCGACGACCGCCGAGATGCCGTCGCAGGTGCGGGTCGGATCCTCCCCCCGAAACGGAATGTCGCGCGCGGCGCAGAGGTTGCTTCGCGCGATCCCGTAGGCGATCGTGTGTTCACAGATGAGGCCGGGCTTCTCGAGGGGGTCGACGAGGGCGCCGACCGTCGCGAGCGTCGCGTTCGCGTCGATCCGGCCCGCGAGGACACCGTCGAGGACCCACGGCTTGTCGGACGCCGGGGGCACGAGGGTCGCCTGGAAGACCGGGCCCGCCAGCTCGACCTGGATCGAGCCGATGCCCAGGTACACCTTGGTGCTCCCCTTGGGGTCCTCCACGACGAGCTCGTAGTTGTTGACCCACCCGTCGAGCGTGCGCGCGTTGCCCTCGAGGACGGGCCACTCGTCGTTCCCGTCCCAGCAGGGCTGGTAGCGCTGCACGCCGTCGCCCGCGTCGGGCAGCGGCGCCGAGGCGTCGCCGCACGCGCCCTGCTTGGTCGGGCCGGCCGCGAGCGCGAAGGAGACCCGCACCAGCGAATCGTTCGCTTTGCCGTTGTAATTCGAGACGAGCACGAGCAGGCCGCGCTCGCCGCGCTCGAGCTGGCCGTCGATCGACGCGCTCTGATCGAACGCTGTCGAGAGCTGGCCGGTCGCCTGAACCACGCCCAGGTCCCGCCCGAACGGGTCGTCCGTGGGCTTCCCCGGCGCGCAGAGGTCGACCCCGGGGGGGAGCTTGCAGAGGGTTCGAGGGGCTGCGGCGTCGCGAGGGGCGTTCTCGCAGCTGCAGACCTCGTCGAGATCGAAGCCGATCGCCTGCCCTCCGTCGTTGCCCCCGACGCGCTTGCCGATGGCGACCTTCCGGGCAGCGAAGACGAGCTCCAGCTCCTCGTTGCCGTCGTTCACCGTCGGCTTGGGCGGCGGGCGCGCGTGGACGCAGGGATCGCCGGGCGTGGGGCCGCCGTCGACCGCGGGAGGGCGCTCGGGCAGTGGCGCCGCGCCCGGATCGTCTTTCACGCCTACGAGGAGCTGGCAGGCGAGCAACGAACTCGCGGCGATCGCTCCCGCCAGCCCAAGGCGCGACGCGGCCCTCATTGGAACGTCCCGCTCAGCGAGAGGCCGCCGACCGTCGGCGCGAGGACGCCCTCCACCGCCGCGCCCGCGCTCGCTTTTCTCTGATCTTTCGGGGCCTTCACGGCGCTCGAGGAGCGAAACACGAGGTAGGTGCCCAGGCCGAGGGCGACCACACCGACGGGGATGAGCACGTTCGCCACGTTCGCGAACGTGCGGGCGTCGTCGCGCAGCGCGTTCGAGCGCGTGAGCGCCGCGCTCGGGGCGAGCCCGGGCTGGGGCGCGAAGCAGCCGCCGCCCTGCCGGATGGGGAGTCGCGGATCGTTGTACGGCCCGGGGTTGGTCAGGGTGCCGCCGGTGTTGTCGACGCAGGCGTTCTTGGCCGCGCTGTTGGTAGTGATGGTGAGCACGCCGAACACGCCCCCGGCCGCGAGCGTGGCCACGCCGATGCCGCCCACGACGAAGCCGGTGGTGCGGAGCGCGCGCTGCCCCGAGATCGCGTCGAGCTCCGCGAGCGCCACCGCCGGCGGCGGGGCGACGACCTTCGGCGGCGCGGCGGGCTTCGGGATCGCGACGAGCATCGGCACCTCCACCGTGGTGGTCGTGCCCTCATCGACGCTCCTCTCGAAGGTGGCGGTCTTGTATCCGGGCGCGCGCACCGTGACGGTGTGGGTGCCCCGGTTCACGACGACGCCCGCGTCCCAGCTGCCCTCGCCGAACTCGTCGCCGTCGACCTCGATCTGCAGGGCCTCGAGGTGGCGCTCCTTCTTCACGACGAGGCGGAGCCGCGACAGGCGCGGCTCGAGCTTGGCGATGTGGGCCTCCGCGAGCTTCACCCGATCGAGGCGGTTGGCCTTCTTCGAGAGCACCTTGAGCTCGATGAAGCGGTTGTAGGCGAACGCGAGCTTGCCCTCTTCTTCGTAGCAGACCGCGAGGTTCTGGAGAGTGCCCCCGCCGCCGGCGAGGGCGTAGCTCTCAGCGAGCATCGGGCAGGCCGCCGAATAGGACTTCTTGGCCATCAGCGCCTTGGCGCGCTGGAAGAGATCCTCTGCTTGGGCGACCTGCGCGGGCGACGGGCCCTCCGCGCGGGCGCCCCCAGGGAGCGCGCAGAGCGCCGTGAGGGCCCCGAGCGCCGCGAGGGCGAGCCGTGTGCGCGCGCGCCGGGCCTTCATTCTCTCGCTTCGGCGACGGCGGGGGCCACGGTCGGCGGCGGGGACGGGGTGGGGCCGGCGGCCGGGTTGGCGGCGGGCTTGCCGGGGACGGCCGGG
>CAZHGG010000753.1:0-3679 GCA_964531755.1 uncultured Polyangiaceae bacterium | reverse complement strand
CGCCACCGCGCGCCTCGTCGCCGGCGCCCGCGCCGTCGGACATCACGCACAACATCAACTGAGATCGACCCGCGCGGCGAGCCGCCGGGTCCGCCGGGGACAAGAAGACCGAATCCATGACCAAGACAGCACGAACGTGGCTCGCGCGGACGGCGCTCGGGCTGGCCGTGGGCCTCGCGAGCGTCGCGGCGGGGGGCGCCGAGGCGCGCGCGGAGGACGCGGCCACGCATGAGGCGACCCAGCGCTTCGAGGAGGGAAACGCGCTCTGGGGGCGCGGGGAGCACGAGCAGGCGCGGCTCAAGTACGTGCAGGCCTGGGCAGTGCTGAAGAAGCCCGGCGTATTGTTCAACCTCGCCCGTGCCGAGCAGCAGGTGGGCCACACGCTGGACGCCTACCTCCACTTCCGCGAGTTCTTGAAGCTGCCGCAGACCGACCCGGCGCGCACGGAGCTCGCCAAGAAGTTCTTCGCGGACCTCGGCACGAAGGTGAGCCTCATCACCCTCGCGCCGGGCACGCCGCGCGGCACGCAGGTGCGCGTCGACGGTGTGGTGGCCGGCGAGGCCCCGCTCACCGAGCCGATCGCGGTGCTCGCGGGACCGCACGAGGTGGCGCTCAGCTTCGGCGAGCGGCGCCGCAAGCGCCCGGTCGCGTGTCCCGCCGAGCGCACCGTGGTCGTGGAGCTCGACGGCGACCCGGCCACCCCCGCGCCGCCCCCCGCCGAGCGCGAGGCCGGCGCCTCGTGGACCGTGCCGGTGGTGCTGGGCGTCGTCGGCGTCGCGGGCCTCGCCACGGGCGCGGTGCTCGGCGCGCTCTCCGCCAGCTCGGACGACGAGCTCAAGCTCGTCAGCGTCGGGGCGCCGTGCCCTCGCCCTGGGGCGCCCGGCTGTCAGACGCTGGAGGACGCCGCGTCCAAGGCCTCCGGCCTCGGCACCGCGTCGATCGTCGGCTACGTCGGCGGCGGCGTGTTCCTGGGCGCCGCGGTGGTGTCGGCCCTCGTGCTGCGCCCGTGGGCTACGCCGAGCCCCCGTGAGCGCGGGCGCGTCACCCTCGTGCCCGTCGTGGGGCTTGGCGCCGGCGGCGGCGCGCTCCTCGGCCGCTTCTGACCTGCGCGCGCTACATCAGCTCGGCGAGCGCGAAGACGAGGCCGACCGCGCCGCAGAGGAGCGACACCCCCACACAGACGAGCCCCGCCACGAAGCCCCAGAGCAGGCGCGACACGAGCTGCTCTTCTGTCTTGTTCGTCAGGATGAGCTCGTGGGCCTCGCCCTGGCCCGCGCCGAGCACGAGCTGGCTCGACGGCGCCATGCGGTAGCCGTCGTTCACCGGCGGGCCCGCCTCGCGGCGCGAGGGGCCGAGCGCGTAGAGCGGATCGTTCGGCGCGAGCACCTCCTCCGTGTACCGCATCGACTTGTTGAACCCGAGGAAGGTCTGCGTGGAGTGGCCCCGCGACGCGAGGAAGCCCTGCAGGTGGGGCGACGCGTCGTTGAACGTGCCCGACGTCGCGACGTTCTGCGCGTCGAGGATGACCTCCGCGCCGTGCGGCACGATCTTCGCCAGCTGCCCCGAGCCATCGTCGACGAAGAACTCGCGCTGGTCGGTCTCCTTGATGATGGTCGCCCAGTAGCTGTTGCGTCCCGACGAGCGATGCTCGAGGACGGTCACGCGGCACCACACCGCGTGGCGCCCGCTGAACGGGGTCTGCAACACGCCCTGCTCTCCCGGGACGATGCGGCCCTTGATCTCGACCGGGCCGCTGCCGGGCGCCTGCGCGATCGGCGAGGTCGGGGTCTGCAGGATGCGCTGGCGCCGGCGGAAGTTCTTGAGGTTGGCCGCCGTGATGATCACGCCCACGAGGAGCAGGATGCCGCCGAAGATGAAGAACGGTGCCATGGCGCGGGATGCTAACGCGTTTCGCGCCGCCGCGCGCCAGGGCGGTCGCGCGGTCGTCGCACCGCGGAGCGCGCGTCCCTGCGCCCTCCGCGCGACGTCAAGGAGGGCTCACGGTGAGGTCGAACGTGTCCCACACCGAGAGGCTGCCGTCGGGCTCGCGCCGCACCTCGAAGGTGCGCTGGTCGCCGCAGAGCCCGCGTGGGCTGCGCAGCTTGCCGTCCACGAGCTGAAACACGTACCCGTGCACCGGGCACACGACGCACCTCCCGTCCTTCGTTCGGGGGCCTGGGCTCAGGCTCGCGCCGGCGTGGTTGCACGCGTCCTCGATCGCGCGCGGCACCCCTTCGACCATCGCGACGAGCACGTCGAAGGGGGGGTAGGGCATGCGCACGTGCGCCTGGTCCGCGAGGGCCTCGGGCGCCAGCGTGCCCACGAGCCGCGGAGGCGCGCCGCCCTCAGTTGACATCGCGCACCGCTCCGCCGCGCGCACCGAGGGAGGCCGTCTGCACCATCAGGGCCTCCGTGACCACGCGCGCGCGCCGAGAGACGCTGGGCTCCTCCAGGAGGGACTGGCGCAGCGCGGCGTCGACCACGAGCTGCGACGCGCAGAGGTCGACGAGGTGCGGGTCGCCGCCGTCGACCTGGAACGAGAACGAGCGGTCGTGGCTCCGCACGAGCCCTGCGAAGGTGGTCGCGGCGCTGAGGAGCGCGGCGCGGTCGGGCGCCGAGAGGTGGCCTGGCGTGTCGGGCACCACGGTGGCCCGCGCGCGCCGGAACGGAGGCTCGAAGCCGAGCTCGTCGAGCGACAGGCGCGCGGTGCCCGCGACGACGATGTTCGCGCGCCCGTCCGGGAGCGCGTGGTGCTCGGTGATGACGCCGCCACCCGCGACCTTCGCGAGCCGCGGGAGGCCTCGCTCGTCCGTGCCGGGCAGGAGCTGCACGATCGCGAGCGCTCGGTGCGTGGCGAGGCAGCGCTCGAGCATCGCGCGGTAGCGCGGCTCGAACACGTGCAGCGGCAGGCGCGCACCGGGGAACAAGACCACCTCGGGCAGCGGGAAGAGCGGGAGGCACGGGAGCGCGGCGGTGAGGTCGGGCGGGGCGTCCAAGGGAGCACGAGCTTACCGCCCAGCCCGAGCCGGCGCGAGCGCGCGTGGCGCCGTCGGGTGGCGCCGTGCGCGCGCGAGTCGCCCGCGAGTCGCCCGCGGGTACGCCGATTAGTGCTTTTCTTTCATGGTGTTGGAGTGTGCCGAGCGGATGGCCAGGTCCCACTCCTGGGCGCTGAGGAGCGGCGCCCCCTTGAGGCCCACGTGCTCCTGGACGAACGCGAGCTGGCCCGGGGTCATCTCGGAGACCAGCCCCTCGATCGCGGTGCCGGAGGGGGAGCGGCACACGACGCAGGTCCTGTTGACGTAGAGGTGATCGCCCTCGACGCACGCGGAGGTCGTGTGGCCCGCCATGAAGTCGGCGGGGGCCACGCTGAGCGGTTGGCACGCGGGCCTCTCCGGCCCGCGAAACTGGTACCGGTGCGCGGTCACGGCCACCCGCGCGCCCGTGCCGCAGAACGCGCGGTCGCCGGTGGCGCAGGGGGCGCCGAGCGTGGGGGCGTCGGAGGCGAGGTGTGTCAGCGGGAAGGGCGTCGGCTTGGCGGGCTCGGTCGGGGTGGGGGCCGGGGCAGGCGCGGCCGACGCGGTGGGGAAAAGGTCCGGCCGCGGACCGCTCGAGAGGGGTCGCGGCAGCTCGACCGTGAGGGGCTCGGGGCGCGAGCAGGCGCCGAGCGTGGGCCCGGCGC
>CAZHGG010000752.1:0-3684 GCA_964531755.1 uncultured Polyangiaceae bacterium | reverse complement strand
CGCTCGGGGGCGGGCACGCCGCGAGGAGCAGCGGCAGCGCGAGCGCGGCCAGCGAGGCGCCGGAGGCGCGCGCGGCGCGAGCAAGCCGAGGCCCCGGAGTGCGGGCGGAGCGACGCGGGGGGCGGACCGTGGGCAACGACATCACAGCCCGAGGAGCTTCACGATGACCCGCTTCGCGCGCTCGCCGTCGAACTCGGCGTAGAACACGCGCTGCCACGGCCCGAGGTCGAGCTTGCCGGCGGTGATGGGCACGGTGACCTCGTGGTGCACGAGCAGCGACTTGAGGTGCGCGTCGCCGTTGTCCTCCCCGGTGCGGTGATGCTTGTAGTGTGCATTGAATGGCGCGAGCCCCTCGAGCCACTTCCAGATGTCCTCGTGCAGCCCGCCCTCGTCGTCGTTCACGAAGACTCCGGCGGTGATGTGCATCGCCGACACGAGCATGAAGCCCTCCTGGATGCCGCTCCGCGCGAGCACCTCGTTCAGCGTGGGGGTCATGTGGATGAGCTCGCGCTTCGCCGCGCGGTAGGTGAAGTACTCGGTGTGGGCTCTCACGCCGCGCAGTGTAGAGGCGGCTCGAGGGGCGGTCACGCGCCGCGGTCGCGCCGGCGCGCCGCGCTTTACTCCCGCGGCGCCGGCGACCATGCTCGGGTCGTGACCGCCGTGACCGCCGCGCCCTCCACGCTGTCGGCGCTCGCGCGCCTCGCGCGCCCTCGCGGGGGCGCCGCGCTGCTCGTCTACCCGCTCACCGGCTACGGGTTCGCCCTCTGGGATCACTCCGCCGAGGTGCACGGCCTGCTCCGCCTCGCGCTCGTGTGCGTGTCGTGGTTCGTGGCGAGCGCCGGCACGATGTGGCTGAACGCGGCGCTCGACGGCGAGGAGGGGGGCGCCTTGTTCGCCGAGGCCCCGGCGCCGGCGCCGCGCCACCTCGCGGGCTTCGGTCACGCGGCCATCGCGGTCGGCGTGGGCGTGGCGTGGCTCGCGGGCGGCCGCATCTTCGCGGTCTGCGCGGTCTGCGCGGCGCTCTCGCTCGCGTACTCGTCGCCGCGCACGCGCTGGAAGGGGCACCCGGTATTGGGGCCCGCGGTCAACGCCGTGGGCTACGGGCTCCTCTCGCCGCTCGCGGGCTGGCTCGCCGCCGGCGTCGCGCTCACGCCGCGCGCGGCGATCGTGCTCGTGTGCATGTCGCTCTGGACGCTGGGCGCGGCGTTCGCGGCGCAGGCGTTCCAGCGCGACGACGACGCGCGGCGCGGCTACCGCACGCTGGTCGTCACGCACGGGCCGGCCACGTGCCTGCGCGTCGCGCGGCTCACCACGTGGGCGCCGATCGTCACGCTCACGGCGATGGCCATCGTGGGCCTCTTGCCGCGCGCGCTGCTCCTGGGCGTGCCGTACTTCGCGCTCGTCGACCACCACGTGGGGAGGTGGCTCAGGCAGCCCCGCGGCGGCGACGCGTCGTGGGCCGCGGGCTACATGGCGCGGATGCTCGGCGGCGGGGCGCTGCTCGTGAGCCTCGCGACCGCCGATTTTCTCTACGATTTCATGGCGGATCGGCCCGCCGCGGGCCTCGCGACCGCCCGCGGGGCGCCCACCGCGCGCGCCGAGCGCTAGCTCCCGGGCGCACGCGCCGACCCTTCCCTTTGTGGCGGACGTGGCTAGCTTGGAGGGCCATGCGTGACGTGGCCTCCTCATGAGCTCCGCCGGTCCCACGCTCCAGAGCCCGAGCGAGCCCAAGCAGGTGGCGGGCGCGGGCGGCGCCGACCTCGCCACCCTGGTCGATCCCGCCCGCGTCGACGACCCGGCGACGAGCGGCGCGCTGGACGCGACCGTGGCGGCCGGGTCGCTCGAGGCGAGCGGCGCCGACGCGTGGCGAGCGGCGGCCAGCGCGGGCGAGCTCAAGCAGGCGGGCGTGCGCTCGACCGTGCTCCCCCACGTCGAGGTGTGGGAGGGCGAGCTCCGCGTGACTCGTCAGCGGCGCCGGCGCTACGAAGACGTGCGCCCCCTCGGCGAAGGCGGCATGGGCGAGGTGGTCCTCGCGAAGGACAACGACATCGAGCGGGTCGTGGCCGTCAAGCGCCTGCTGCCGCACCTGTCGGGCACCACGGCGGTCACCCGCTTCGCGGAGGAGATCCGCACCGTGGGCCAGCTCGGGCACCCGGGCATCCCGCCGGTGCACGACGTGGGCGTCGACGAGCACGGCAAGCTCTACTTCGTCATGAAGTACGTGGACGGCGAGACCCTCGAGGACATCATCGCGCGGCTCGCGGCGGACGATCCCGCCACCCACGCGGCCTACCCGTTCGAGCGCCGCGTCGAGCTCATCATGAGCCTGCTCGAGACGCTCGCGTATGCCCACGCGCAGGGCGTCGTGCACCGCGACATCAAGCCCGCCAACGTGATGGTGGGCGCCTACGGCGAGGTCGTGCTCATGGACTGGGGCATCGCGAAGGGCGCGGGGCTCACCGCCGACGGGTCCGACACGCTCGCGGACGGGGTCGGCGCGACCAGCGGCTCCACGCGGCTCCACCAGACCGAGCACGGCGCGCTCGTCGGCACGCCCGTGTACATGTCCCCCGAGCAGGCCGCGCGGCGGCTCGACGCGATCGACGCGCGCAGCGACGTCTACGCCCTCTCGGTGGTCATGCACGAGCTGTTGACCCTGCGCCACTACCTGCACGACCGCGAGGACCTCCAGCAGGTCCTCGACGGCGTCGCGACCCGCTCGCCCGAGGTCAACAGCGCCGAGTGGGGGCTGAGCGCCCTCCAGGGCCCCGTGGGCGCGGATCTCCGCCACGTGGTCGTGAAGGGCATGGCGAAGGACCCCGAGCGGCGGTTCCCCTCCGCGCAGGCGATGCTCGACCGCCTGCGTCGGCGCGCCGAGGGCTACATCCCCATCGAGTGCGCGATCACCTTCTGGATGAGCACGCTCGCCCGCGCGCGCCGGTTCCTCGGGCGGCGCCCCTACCTGACGATCAGCGCGATCACGGCCCTCGTGCTCCTGTCCATCACGTCCATCGTGTACGCGGGCGCGCGCCTCGCGCTCGGGTGAGGGCCCGGGCGAGGCGCCGCCTACGCGATGGCGCGCTCAGGGCGCGCCGCACATGACGGCGGCCACCTTGAGGTACGAGTCGTTGAACGCGGCCCCGCGACAGCGAGCGTCCCACGTGCCCACGGCCGCGTCGATCGCCGCGTTGCACGCGCCGTCGCCCATGCCCGCGCAGATCCCCAGGGACGCGGTCCCCAGGCAGGCGTCCTCGGAGGCCGCGTCGAGACACGTCGCGCAGGCGGAGTTCGTGCACACGACCTGCTGGGAGATCGGGAGCGCACAGTCGGGCCGGCCGATGACGAGCGCCGCACAGGCGCCGATGTTGGGCGTCACGTCGGTGTCCGAGACCGGGATGAGCGCGCCGACCGGCGTCGTCGCGGGCACGTCGCCCGAGAGCGCCCCGAAGATGCAGCGCCCGCACGCGCGGTTGGCGCCGAGGTAGGCGTTGCAGGTCGCGGTGGTGGACGCGGGCCCGAGGCACGCGGTCTGGGCGGCCACGATCTGCGCGGAGGTGCAGATCGACGGGCTGAGCCGCGGCGCCGCCGCCGTGAGCGCGAGCGCGTCGTCGGGCACGTAGCAGGCGGCGGGAGGGGCGGCGTCCCGGCCCGCGTCTCGCGACGCGTCGGCGGCGGCGTCCGTGG
>CAZHGG010000751.1:0-3684 GCA_964531755.1 uncultured Polyangiaceae bacterium | reverse complement strand
AGGCTCGCCGAGCTGGCCCCACGCCTCCGTTTCGCCGCGGCGGCCCCCGCAGGCGGCCCCGTGGCCGTGGCCCGCTTCGAGGTGACCGACGGGCTCCACGCGCGGGCGGTGGTGACGCCCGAGGCGCGCGCCCGGGTCCCTCGCGCGGCGAGCGTCGCGCTGCCCCTCCGAGCCGCGGAGGAGGTGCTCCTCGAGGACGAGGTCTCGCGCGTCGCGCTGAGCTTCGCCCTGGAGCGAGCGCAGGACGCGCCCATCGAGGTCACCGGCGACGTCGCGGTCTACCGCGGCGCGCTCGACGGCGCCGATCTCGTCCACCGCGTGAGCGCGGAGGGCACGGAGGACCTCGCGATCTTCGAGCGCCGTCCAGCCGTCGAGGAGCTGCGCTACTCCGTGGGGCTCGCCCGAGTCCCGGGGCTGCGCCTCGTGAGCAACACGCTCGAGTTCCTCGATGGGACGGGCGCGCCCGCTCTCCGCGTGGCGCCCCCCTACCTCATCGACGCCCGGGGCGAGCGCCACGAGGCGAGGCTCGCGGTGAGCGGCTGCGCGTACGACACGAACCCCGCGGGTCCTTGGGGTCGCCCGTTGGTTCGCCCGGGCGCGTCGCGCTGCACGGTGCGGGTCACTTGGGGCGAGGGCGTCGCGTATCCGGCCGTCGTCGATCCCGTCTGGAGCGCGACGGGCTCGATGGCCACGGGCCGCGCCGTGCATACGGCGAGCGTCCTGGCCTCGGGCCGGGTGCTCGTCGTCGGCGGGACCAGCGCCACCGTGACCGGCGTCGTGAGCGCAGAGCTCTTCGACCTCGCGGGCGGCGCCGCGGGCACGTTCGCGGCCACGGGCGCGCCGCTCGAGGGGCGCGCGGAGCACACCGCCTCCACGCTGCCGTCCGGCAAGGTCCTCATCGCCGGCGGCGTCCGCGGGCGGGCGCCCGCGACGTACCTCGCGAGCGCGGAGCTCTATGATCCGGCGCTCGGCACCTTCGGCGCGACGGGGAGCCTGGCCGTGGGGCGGCACCAGCACGCCGAGGCGGGCCTTCCGTCGGGCAAGGTGCTCATCGCCGGCGGCGCGACGGCGACGGAGAGCCTGGCCAGCGCCGAGCTGTTCGATCCGGCTGGCGCGGGGGGACGGGGCGCGTTCACCGCCACGGGGCCCATGGCCGTCCCGCGCCACTACCTCTGCGCGACCACGCTGACGACGGGCAAGGTGCTGATCACCGGCGGGTCCAGCGCGGGGGTCTACCCGCAGCGCGCGGAGCTCTACGATCCCGTGGCGGGTGGCTTCAGCGCCGGGGGGATCATGGGTATAGGGCGCGCGCTGCACACCGCGACTTTGCTCCCGTCGGGCCGCGTGCTCGTGGCCGGTGGCCTGTCGACGTCGACGACGTTGGAGGCCTCGGCGGAGATCTTCGACCCGGTCCTCGGTGGCTTCAGCCCCACGGGGCGCATGTCCAACGAGCGCAACGGCCACACGGCGACCGCGCTGCCCTCGGGCAAGGTCCTCATCGCGGGCGGGTATCGAGGCAACTCCCTCTACCTCCAGGCGGCCGAGGTCTTCGACCCCCTAGCGCAGGGCGGAAAGTTCACGACCATCCCCTCGATGGCCGATGCGCGCGACGGGCACACCGCGAGCCTGCTGCCCCAGGGCCTCGTGCTGATCGCGGGCGGCGGCGTCGTCAACCTCGCCGCGGCGGAGCTCCTCCGCGGCACGGGCGGCGAGCCGTGCACCTCGGGCGCGGCCTGCTCGACCGGCTTCTGCGCCGACGGCGTGTGCTGCGACTCGGCGTGCGACGGCGTGTGCGATCGCTGCGATCGGGCGGGGTCGGTCGGCCTGTGCGGCGTGACGGAGCAAGGCGGAGCGCCATCGGGCGCGTGTGCGTACGCCTGCGACGGAGTCACCACGTCGTGCCCGTCGTCGTGCAGCTCCGACGCCGGGTGCGCGAAGGGGTTCTTCTGCGACGCGGGCGCGTGTGTCGCTGGCCGCCCCCCTGGGGCCTCCTGCGCGTGCGCCGCGGGTGAGACCTGCCGGGCGTGCGCCACCGGCTTCTGCGTCGACGGCGTGTGCTGCGATACGGCGTGCAACGGCGCCTGCCAAGCGTGCGCCGCCGCGGTGAAGAACTCCGGCGCCGACGACGGGATCTGCGGGACCGCGAAGGACGGCCTGCAGCGCGGGGACGTGTTCTGCGGCCCCGGCGCCACGTGCGTGGACGACCACACCTCGAAGGACGCCTTTGGCGCGCGCGCGGACTGTGCACCCTACAAGTGCTCCGGGAGCGGCGCCTGCGGCAAGTCCTGCGTGTCGGTCAACGACTGCGTGGCACCCACGATCTGCGACTCCGGCGGCCGGTGTGTGAAGCCGACGACCCCCGCGAGTCCCGAGGGCGGTTGCGCGGTCGCCGCGCAGGGCGCCGGGTATCCCGGAGGGCTCGCGGGCGTCGCCGTCGGGCTCCTCGTCGCGGGTCTGCGGCGCCGCCGCCGCCCGTAGCGTGCGGGCGCGGTGCGGCTTGCTGTGACCGGTGTGGTAGCGTTGGCGACGCCGATGGTTCCCGAGGGACACGCCGTCGTGGACGGCAAGTACCAAATCTTGCGAGAGCTCGGGAAGGGCGGGATGGGCGCGGTGTACGAGGCGGAGCACCTCGGCACCGGCCGGAAGGTCGCGCTCAAGCTCATCCTGTCCGCCGCGCTCGCGGTGGAGTCCGACATCCTCGCGCGGTTCCGCCGCGAGGCGCGCGCCAGCGGCTCGATCGACTCGGACCACGTCGTGCAGGTGCTCGATACGGGCGTCGATCCCGAGACGGCCCGACCGTACATGGTGATGGAGCTGCTCTCGGGCGAGGACGTCCACGCGCTCGTGCAGCGCCTCGGGCCGCTGCCCCCGGACCTCGTGCTGCGGATCGTCGCGCAGGCCTGCGTTGGCCTCCAGGCCGCGCATGATCTGGGCATCGTGCACCGCGACATCAAGTCCGCGAACGTCTTCCTCGCGCGCCGCGGGGACGAGCGCGTCCTGAAGCTCCTCGACTTCGGCATCGCCAAGGTGCGCGCCGACCCGCTCGCCTCGGGCGAGCAGCACCTCACGCGGACGGGCGCGCTCCTCGGGTCGCCGCTCTACATGTCGCCCGAGCAGGCGCGTGGCTCGAAGACGCTCGACGCGCGCTCCGACCTCTTCTCGTTGGGAGTCATGATGTACGAGGCGCTCGCGGGGACCACGCCGTACGCGCGCTGCGAGACGCTGGGCGAGCTGATCCTGGCCATCTGCTCTCACCCCGCCGAGCCGCTCCAGACCCACGCGCCGTGGGTGCCGTCCGAGGTCGCCGCGGTGGTCCACCGCGCGCTCGCCCGTGAGCCCGCGCGTCGCTTCGAGAGCGCGGCCGCCATGCGCGCGGCGGTCGAGCGGCTCCTCCCTGCGGGCGCGGCGATCACCGACGCGATGCTCGTGCCGCTCCCCCTCGCGACCCGCGAGGTCGTCGCCCAGCGCTTTCAGGTGACGCCCGCGGGCGCGGCGCTCATCTCGGAGTACGCGTCGACCGCGCCGGACGAGGCCGGCGCGCCGCCGACCTCGTCCTCCGGACGGAGCCCGAGCGCCACCACCCACGCGGGGGTCGAGAGCGCGTCGGACGTCGCGCTCGCCGCCCCACGTCGCGCGCGCGCCTCCGCGTGGCTCGCTCCCGTGGCGGCCCTCGTCGTCATCACC
>CAZHGG010000750.1:0-3684 GCA_964531755.1 uncultured Polyangiaceae bacterium | reverse complement strand
GGCGGGCGCCGCGCTGCTCTTCGCCACCGCGCTCGGGCTCGGGCTCGGCGCGCGGCGCCGACGCCGCGCGTGACGTTCGGGCGTGCGCCGCAGCCGGCGCGCGGCTATGACCACGAGGTGCGCTCCTCGCCCCTTGGCACTCTCCTCCGCTCCGTCGTGCTCGCCGGCGCCCTCGCGGCCGCCACGTCGCTCGGCCTCGGCTGCTCGGCCGCCGAGGAGGCGCCCGCGGTCGAAGACTTCGAGAGCGATCTCACCACCTTCCGCGCCACAGCCGACCCCCTGGCCGACGACGACTTCGCCAACGCCCTCGACCGGCGCTTCATCCGCGGCACGAGCCAAAACCTCGACGAGGCCACGTTCGGCAAGAAGTGGGACGCGTCGCTCGCGAGCTCCGTGCTCTTCATGCGCGCGTACCCCGCCGCCTACCACGCGGATTTGCTCCAGATTCCGCCGAAGCGGATCCTCGGCGCCGAGGGCCTGTGCTTCGGCGATCCGCACCCCGACAACTTCGGCTTCCTGCTCGTGGGCGGCGCCACGGTGTTCTCGTTCAACGACCTCGACGACGCCGGCTACTGCCCGATCGCCTTCGACGCGGCCCGGTATTTCGCGGTGCTGCGGCTCTACTTCGACGACAAGGACCTCACCGCGGAGGTGCTCGAGAAGTACGTCGACACGGTGAAGGACCCGCTGCGCGCGGTGTGGCTCAAGAGCTCGATGGCGCCCGACTGGGCCGCCGTGAACGCCTCGGTGCTCGCCGAGGCCGCCCGGGGCGACGCGCTGACGCTGGGCGGCGAGCTGTCCGCGGTCGCGGGGGCCGAGCGCGAGGCCGTGCTGCGGGTCGCCGCCACCGACCCCACCCTCTCGACCTACCGCGTGCTCGACCTGGGCGCCGTGGCCCGCGAGGCGGGGGGCAGCGGCGGCCTGCGGCGCTACTGGCTCCTCGTGGAGAAGGGCAGCGGCGCGTCCAAGCGGCGCACGATCCTCGAGCTCAAGGAGACCACCACGCCCGGCGCCGCCTTCGGCCGCCACTCGAAGGAGCTGCGGTTCGAGACGCGCCTCGCCACCCTCAAGTCGACCTTCTGGGGCTCCGCCCCGAGCGGCGACTACTTCTACGTGACGCTCTTCGGCGCGCGGTTTCTGGTGCGCGACCGGGCGACCAAGAAGAGCGTGAAGCTCGACCCGAAGGGCAGCAAGGAGACCACCGAGGTGCTCCTGGCCCAGGCGAGCGTGATGGCGCGCCTCCAGGCGAAATACTGGCGCTCGGTCAAGAAGGACGACCTGCGCGCGTGGCTCCACGAGTCGAGCAAGACCCTCGCCCACAGGTGGCGCGACACGTACGAAGCGTCGCAGTGAGCCCCCGCCGCGGGCACGCGCGGCCCGCCCCCGGGACCCGGCTCACCCGCCCCGCGCGCGGCGCCGGGTCACGGGCGGGGCGCCGCGGAGAGGCGAACCCTTTGCGCTTTTCTGAAAGCCCACTACCGTAACGCCCCGCGCGATGCCCGCGCGCCCGTCAAGGGGGAGCCGCCCGTGAATCCGTTGAAAGAAGTCCAGCTCATCCTGCTGCGAGAGCTCCGCAAGAACTTCCGCAGCGTGAAGGGCATCGTGCTGCTGCTCATCTCGCTCATCGGCAGCTTCGGGGCGGCGCTCCTGCTCGTGAAGTTCCAGGCCTTCAAGCGCGGACAGATCGACGAGGCCGCACGCACCACGCAGGGCTCGGTGGAAGTCACGGCCGGCGCGGTGAAGGAGTTCATCCACGACGGCCGCATCAAGGCGCTCACGCCCGTCTACGGCGAGACCACCGCCAAGTACATCGCCGACTCGCCCGAGGTGCTCTACGCGGGCCTGATGATCACCATCTGGCTGACGCCGCTGCTCATCGCGCTGCTCGGGTTCGACTCGTTCTCGGGCGACATGCAGCACAAGAGCGTGCGCTACTGGACCCTCCGCACGCGCCGCGGCTCGTATTTTGCGGGCAAGTTCTTCGGCTTGTGGACCACGGTCTCCGCGGTGACCCTCGCCATCCACGCGCTCATCTGGGCGGTGTGCATCTTCCGCGGCGAGGCGACGGCCGCCGAGACCCTGTCGTGGGGCGTGCGCTTCTGGGTGGTGTCGCTCCCGATGAGCGCGGCGTGGTGCGGCATCGCCGTGCTCGTGAGCTCGTTCTTCCGCATGCCGATGGTCGCGCTGCTGACCACGTTCGCCGTGAACTTCGCGCTGTGGCTCGTGTGGGTGATCGGCGTCGCCTCCGACACGAACGCGCTCCTCTATTTCTACCCGAACTTCTACGACAAGCTCCTCCTGTCACCGCAGCTGTGGACGGCCGCGGGCGGGTTCGGCGCCTGCGCGCTCATGGCCACGCTGTGCGTGGGCGGCGGCACCTTCATCTTCGCCAAGCGGGACGTTTAATGAGCAGCACCGAAGAGACCACGACCGCCAAGGACGACGCGCCCGCGCCGCCGCCGCCGGCCGAGGCGGCCGCGGCCGCCGAGGCGACGGACAGCGACGCGCCCGCCGAGGCGCGGAACGGCGACGCCAAGAAGGACAGCGCCAAAGACGCGAAGGACGGCGCCAAGGCGGAGCCCAAGGCGGCGGTCGCGGAGGCCGCCTCGTACGAAGACAAGGAGTTCGTCGCGCCGGCGCCCAAGAAGAAGGGCAAGAAGTCCGCCGAGGTCGCCGTGCGCCTCAGCAAGGTCACGAAGCGCTTCGGCGTGAAGACCGCCGTCGACGGCATCTCTCTGAAGATCAAGGCGGGCTCGGTGTACGGCCTCATCGGCCCCAACGGCGCCGGCAAGACCACCACGTTCTCGATGATGGCGGGCTTCCTCCAGCCCACGGAGGGCGCGGTCGAGGTGCTCGGCTTCACGCCCTCGCACGTCGACGAGCTGCGCGGCCGCCTCGGCGTGCTCCCGCAGGACGCGCTGCTCCCCAACACCGACACCGTCGGCGAGTTTCTCTCGCACATGGCAGCGCTCCAAGACATCCCCGCGGACAAGATCCGGGGGGAGGTCGAGTCGGTGCTGTCGGAGGTCGACGGCCGCGACTGGATGAAGCTCCGCTGCAGCCAGCTCTCGCACGGCATGGCGAAGCGCGTCCAGCTCGCGCAGGCGCTGCTCGGCGAGCCCGAGGTCGTGCTCCTCGACGAGCCCACCGCCGGCCTCGACCCGCGCGTCGCCTACGAGGTGCGCCAGATCATCAAGTCGCGGAAGGGGCGCTGCACGCTCATCGTGTCGAGCCACAACCTCCAGGAGCTCGAGGAGGTGTGCGACGGCGCGGCCATCCTCGACCGCGGCCGCGTGGTCGCGCACGGCTCGATCGCCGAGCTGACGGCGTCGTCGCAGGAGGTGCACATCAAGCTCGCGCCCGGCCCCGTGCCGCTGCAAGAGCTGCGCGCGCTGCCGCTGATCAAGCGGGTCGAGTTCGACGACGAGAAGGGCGAGATCTCGGTGTACTTCGAGCGCGGCAGCGTCGACGCCGAGACCGTCATCGGTCAAGTGCTCTGGGTGCTCTTGAACAACCAGGCCCGCATCAGCGGCGTCACCAAGGGCAAGGGCCTCGAGCAGCGCGTGATGGAGCTCACCTGAGCTAAGCCCGGTCGCGCCAGATCCGTCAGGAGAGAGAGCCGAGAGAAGGGGTGCCCCCCCTCGCAGGTGCTCGGCCTACGGCCTGCGCGCAGGGAGAGCAGTT
>CAZHGG010000749.1:0-3687 GCA_964531755.1 uncultured Polyangiaceae bacterium | reverse complement strand
CAAACCGGACATTTGCCTGCCCCCTTACGCCGGACAGGTCCCTGGCTCTCTACAGGCGCCCTCGGAGCGCTTGACAAGGCCCCGAGGATCGACCAATTTCGCCGGCGGAGAGCTGTCCGAGTGGCCGAAGGAGCCTGATTCGAAATCAGGTGTGGGTGCAAGCTCACCAAGGGTTCGAATCCCTTGCTCTCCGCAACGTTACGCGCGGGCCTCGAGGTGGCGCCTCGGCGGCGCGCCCTCGTGGGCTACAGTCCGCCCCCGCGGCACTGGCACGTGGGGCTCGTGGTCCCGTCGCAGCACGTGGTGCGCCCGGAGGAGCAGCCGCACACGCCCTGGTGATGCGAGCAGCACCCGCGCTTCTCGGCTTCCTCGAGCGCGCCCGCGGGCCCGACCGGGAAGAACGCGAGCGCCGTGAGCGCGAACAGCGCGATCGAACCTATCTTGCGCATGGACCCTCCGCCCGAGCGTCGCAGAGCCGGTCGCCGGCGGCAAGGGCGAGTGGGACGCGCCGCCGATGGGGTCGCCACGCCCTTGACGGCGCGGGCGAGAGCGGTCTCTGTGCTCCCTACCCCCATGACCATCCGGCTCATCGACACGGCCCTCCTCGACGAGGTCTCGGCAGAGGCGAAGGCCTCGCCGCGCGGGCGCAAGAACCACAACTTCCACCCGGCCGATTCGTTCCCCGCGCACCGCCTGCTGAACGCGATCGAGCCCTCGAGCTACGTGCCCCCGCACCGGCACCTGTCGCCGCTGAAGGGCGAGACCCTCGTCGTCGTGCGCGGCGCGCTCGGCTTCGTCGTGCTCGACGACGCGGGCGAGGTCGTGAGCACCGCGCGCCTGTCGGCCGCCGGCGACGCCGTAGGCTGCGACGTGCCGCACGGCGTGTTCCACACGGTCGTGGCGCTCGAGCCCGGCACGGTGTTCTTCGAGGCGAAGGCCGGGCCGTACACACCGCTGGGCGACGGGGAGCGCGCGCCCTGGGCGCCCGCGGAGGGCGAGCCCGGCGCGAGCGCGTACCTCGAGAGGCTCCGCGCGCTCTTCCCGTAGCGGGCGCCCCCCGCGGAGAGGGCTTGCGGCGCACGGGCGAGGTCGCGTAGCACGGTCGCGATGCGCACCTCGCCGCCACGCTCCGCCTCCCTCGCCCTCGCCCACGTGCTCTCGCTGGCGCTCGCCGCGGCGGCGCTCTCCGCGTGCAGCGCGCCGCCCACCCCGGGCTCCGCGGTGATCGCGCCCACCGCGCCGCCGCCGGCGGAGCCGCCCCCGCCGCCGCCGCTCACGGCCGCCGAGGCCGCGAAGTGCCCCGCCGTGGAGCTCGGGTCGCTGCCCGGCGAGCCGGTCGTGGGCGAGTGGGCCACCACGCCGAGCTGCCTGCGGTACACGGTGCTGCGGCCCGGCGCGGGCGCGCAGCCGCGGAGCCGGCTCTCGACGGTACGTGCACACTACACGGGATGGCTCACCGACGGCACGCAGTTCGACAGCTCGCGCACGCGCGGAAAGCCGTTCGACTTCCGGCTGAGCCAGGTCATCCCGGGGTGGACCGAGGCGCTGCTCGGCATGCGCGCGGGCGAGAAGCGCAAGCTCGTCATCCCCTACAAGCTCGCCTACGGGCGGGAGGGCAACGGCACCATCCCGCCCAAGGCGACCCTCGTGTTCGACGTCGAGCTCATCGACGTGCTCGTGGAGTAGCCAGGCCCTGTCCAGCCGTGCTGGACAAGGCCTCTCCCTTTCACCGGGGCGGCACGCGCCGCCCCGCCCCAATGAAGTGAATTCATTGGGGCCCCACCCCACTCGGGCCCTCCGCTTTCGCGCCCGGGTCCAGAGACGCCGCGCCCACTCTAGGGCAGGCACACCTCGTACAGGGCCACGTAGGGCCCGCCGAACGTGGTCGCGCCCTCGAAGCACTTCGCGCGCACGCCGCGCCCGTCGAAGGTGGCCACCACGTTGCCGGACTCCACGTACTGGAACACGAGCCGGTCGCTCGAAGGCTGGCTCCAGGAGCCGCTGATCGTGGGCTCGCCAGGCACGCTGATGGTGCCGTCGGCGTTGAACGTGGCCTGGTGCGACGACAGCGAGCTCGGGAACAGCTCGCACTCGTAGAACGAGGTGAGGCCCTGCCCGGTGCAGTGGCGGTTCGTGACCGTGACCGGGCCGGCCACGGCCACCGGCACCGTGAGGGGCGCGGCCGTGAGCGAGGCCCTGTCGTTCGCGGGGTTCGTGTCGCCCGACGAGGTGCTCACCGTCGCGTCGAAGACGAGGGGCGCCGTGCTGTAGGGCAGCGAGACGTCGAACGTCTTCGACATCGAGCGGCCGCGACCGAGGGAGCCGAGCGCGCACGTGAGCGTGGTGCCGGAGACCGAGCACCCCGCGTCGAGCGCGCCCATCTGCCCGAGCAGGTACACCTGCGGGCTCGTGTGCGTGCGAGGGAGCGCGACGCTCACCGTGACGTTCGAGGCGCTGCGGTTGCCGGAGTTGGTGACCGTGAGCGTGTACCGCCCCGTCTCGTCGACGTGCACGCCGGACGGCGCGGCGAGGGTGACCGAGAGGTCTGGGCCGCTCGCGGCGAGCACGTCCGGGGCGGCGAACAGGGCGACGGAGGCGAGGGCGAGGGCGAGCGGAGCGCGAGCGAGCATGGGGGTTCCTCTTCCGGGCGAGCCGGTGCGACCTCGCGGCGCAGCGCGCGCGAGGCCAAAGGTGAGCGTGGATGAGCGCGGCGCGCGGGTGCTGGCCGACGGCCAGCAGGCGACGACGCGCCCTCGGAGAATGCGTCGCGGCGCGCCAAGTCGCTACTCGCTTTGGCCGGGTCGCCCTGGGCGCACGAGGGCCGACGGCGACCGCCGGCGCGCGCCCATCGGCTCACATTTCAGCCAAAAATCGGCTCAAATCGGCCGCTCGGCGCGTCGCCCGATCGGGTGACAGCGGCCCGCGCGGGCGCCCTCCGTTCGTGCGTCTCGCGCGCGGCGGGAACGTGCACACCTTGAACACTCCCACGCTCGCGGGCCCTCGCGGCTCGCGCCCCGCCCTCAGGAGTCAGGATGCCGACCGATCGCTACGCGCCCCGCAAGCAGGCCCGCCAGTCACGGGCGAGAGAGACCATCGAGGGCATCCTCCAGGCGTCGGCGCAGATCGTGGCGCGCCACGGCCTCGAGGGCCTCACGACGAACCACATCGCCGAGCGCGCGGGCGTGAGCATCGGCTCGCTCTACCAGTATTTTCCAGGCAAGGACGCGGTGTTCCACTCGCTCATCGAGCGCGAGTTCAACCGCTCGGTCGACGTGCTCGTGGGCGAGATCGAGGGCATCTCGGCGGCGACGTGCTCGCTCGAGGAGGCGATCGCCCGGGTCGTTCGCCGCGTGTTCGAGGTGAACCGGAGCAAGGCGCCGTTCCTGCGGCAGCTGCTGCTCGCCGCCGTCTCGATCCGGCACCTCCAGTTCACGCTCGGCAACGACGCGCGCGTGCTCGCGGCGCTCCGCGCGAAGCTGCGCGAGTACGGCGACGCCGTGGACCACGACGCGCTCCCCGCCGCGACGTTCCTCGCCCTCTACGCGCTGAAGGGTGTGCAGATCGGCGTGCTCTTCGGCCACGAGCCGCACGACGGCGCGCGGCTGGAGGCGCTCCTCGTGCGCACGCTGCACGCCCTCGTGGCCGGCGCGCGCTGACGAGCGCGGGCCCCGGCGGTGGGCTACGATG
>CAZHGG010000748.1:0-3688 GCA_964531755.1 uncultured Polyangiaceae bacterium | reverse complement strand
GAGCGCGCGCTCCTCGATCCCGCCGAGGCCATCCGCCTCACGGCGAGCGTCGCCTTGGTCGCCCTCGGCGACCCCGCCGCCCTCCCCGCCGCCGAGCGGCGCCGCGCGGTCGAGCCGGCGCCCCGCGTGCGCGAGCGCCTCGAGGCGGCCGGCGTCGAGCTGCGCGCGGTCGCGCTGCAGCGGGCGCGCTTCGTCCTCCAGGTGGGCAGGATGGTGAACGCCACGTCCAACCCGAACCCGGCGCTCGCCGGCGTGATGACGTCCACCGCGCGCGCGCGCGCCTCGTTCGTGCCCGGGGCCGTCCTGCTCGAGGGGCCGACAGATCCGCTGTACGCGCGCGCCGTCGAGCGCAAGCTGCCCGTCCTCCTGCTCGACGGGCAGCTCTCGCGCCTCTCGCGCGCGAGCGCTCCGAACGGGATCTCGCTCGCGGCCAACGTCGAGATCGTGGTCCGGGCGGTGCCGTCGCAGGCCCTGAAGGCCACGCTCCGGGGCAGCTCCACGGGCACCGACACGCCCGCGGTCCTCTCCAGCCAGGCCCGCCTCGCCGAGCTCGAGAGCCAGGTGGTGGGCAGCGCGGTCGAGAGCGCGCTCCGCGGCGCCGAGGGCACCCTCGCGGGCGCGTCGAAGTAGCGCGCCACGAACGAGCCAGGGGCGCCACGAGGGCGGTGTAGGATGCCCGCCGTGCCACCTCCGCGTGTCCTCTTCGTGTCCAAACCGGTCGCGCCTCCTTGGCACGACGGCTCGAAGAACCTCGTCCGCGACGTCGCGTCGTACCTGGAGCGGGCGTCACCGACGGTGATGAGCACCGAGGCCTTCGCCCGCGCGTCGAGCCTCCCGGCGCGCGTCCGGGTCGAGCCCGTGTACCGCGCGTCCTCCCGTTTCTCGCCGCCGTTCGCCGCCAACGCGCGGGTGCTCGCGCGGCTGCTCCGCGGCGATCCGCTCGACCTCTGGCATTTCGTCTTCGCGCCGAACGCGGCCTCGTCGGGCGCGGCCCTCGCCGCGATCCGCGCGCGCCGGATGATGGGCTTCCGCGGGCCCGTGGTTCAGACCGTGGCGAGCGCGCCGCGCACGTTCGAGGGCGTGTCCCGCCTGCTCTTCGGCGACCACGTCGTCGCCCTGAGCGAGTGGACTCGGCGCCGCCTCGTGGCCGCGGGCGCGACGCGCGCGCCGATCCACGTCATCCCGCCCTGCGCCGCGGCCCCGGTGGAGCCAGCCGACGAGGTCGTCCACGCGCTCCGCGCGCGCCACGACCTCCGCGGCCGGGTCGTCGTCTACCCGGGCGACTACGAGTTCTCGCAGGGCGCGCGCACGGTGGTCGCCGCGCTCCCGCGGCTGCTCGGCCAGGTCCCCGACCTCACGGCCGTGTTCGCCTGCCGCGCCAAGACCCCCCGCGCGGCGGTCGCGGAGGCGGCGCTGCAACGCGAGGTCGAGCGCCTCGGCCTCGCGCCCCGGGTGCGCTACCTCGGGGAGGTCCCCGACATGCCGGCGCTGCTGCGCGCCGCCGCCGTGGTGGCGTTCCCGGTCGACGACCTCTACGGCAAGGTCGACGTGCCGCTGGTGCTCATCGAGGCCCTCGCCCTGGGCGTCCCCGTCGTCGCCGCCTCGGGTGGCCCGCTCGCCGAGCTGGGCGCGGCGGCGTCGATGGTACCCCCGGGCGCGCCCGACCGCCTCGCCGCGGCCATCGCCGCCCTGCTCGAGCCCAGCGCGGGCGGTCAGGCCGGCAGGGCGGGGCGGGCCCTCTATGCCGAGCGGTTCAGCCCCGCGGTGGTCGCCCGCGCCCACGACGCGCTCTACGAGCGGGCCCTCGGGGAGGGGCCTGGCTGAGACGGGGCGCGACGCGTCGCTCGCGCGCGGGGCGTTCCCGCGCTCACCAGGAAGTGGTAGACGGCCGTCGCCATGTTCGACAAGCCCGGCTCCGAGATCCGCACCTCGTTCCTCGACTTTTTCCGGAAGCGCGGCCACGAGGTGTGCCCGTCGGCGCACATCGTGCCGCAGAACGATCCGACGTTGATGTTCACCAACGCCGGGATGGTGCCGTTCAAGGACGTGTTCACCGGCAAGGAGACCCGCCCGTACACGCGCGCGACCTCCAGCCAGAAGTGCATTCGCATCTCCGGAAAACACAACGATCTCGAGAATGTGGGCGTGACCGCGCGTCACCACACCTTCTTCGAGATGCTCGGCAACTTCAGCTTCGGCGACTACTTCAAGGAGGAGGCCATCGTCCACGCCTGGGACCTCCTCGTGCGCGAGTGGGGCATCCCCCAGAGCCGCCTCGTCATCACGGTGTTCGGTGGCGAGGGCGACCTCGCGGCCGACGACGAGGCGCGGGCGCTGTGGCGAAAGGTCACCGGGCTCGGCGACGAGCGCATCCTCGGCATGGGCGCGAAGGACAACTTCTGGTCGATGGGCGACGTGGGCCCGTGCGGCCCGTGCACCGAGATCCACTTCTACACCGGCGACGGCGAGCCCACCCTCGGCACCTTCGGCGACGAGCCCGGGCCGGACGGCGTCGGCTGGATGGAGATCTGGAACCTGGTCTTCATGCAGTTCGAGCGGAGGAAGGCCGACGGCGGCTTCATCATGGACCCGCTGCCGAAGCCCTGCGTCGACACCGGCGCCGGCCTCGAGCGCGCCGCGAGCGTCCTCCAGGGCAAGCGCTCGAACTACGACTCCGACCTGCTGCGGGCGCTCGTCGAGAAGGCCGCCGAGCTCTCCAAGAAGCCCTACGGCGGCACGCTCGGCGACGACGACGTGTCGATGCGCGTCATCGCAGACCACGCGCGCACCACGGCGTTCCTCATCGCGGAGGGCGTGTTCCCCGACCGCGGCGATCGCGAGTACGTCCTCCGCCGCGTGATGCGCCGCGCGATCCGCCACGGGCACCGCCTCGGCATCCGCGAGCCCTTCCTGCACCAGGTCGCCCTCGAGGTCGTCGCGCAGATGGGCGACACCTACCCGGAGCTCGTCGAGCGCCGGTCCATCATCGCGAGCGTGGCCGAGCAGGAGGAGGTCCGCTTCCGCGAGACCATCGATCGCGGCCTGCGCATCCTCGACGACGAGATCGCCGGCCTCCGCGGCAGGGGCGAGGCCACGCTCGCTGGCGACGTGGCCTTCAAGCTCTACGACACGTTCGGCTTCCCCCTCGACCTCACCTGCGTCATCGCGCGCGAGCGTGACCTGTCGGTCGACCAGGAGGGGTACGACCGCGCCCTCGAGGCCCAGAAGGCGCGGAGCGAGGGCTCGAAGGTGGGGGACCGCGCGCTCGACGACGTGTGGCACGCGGTGAAGGAGCGCCTCGGCGCCGCCGCGTCCACTCGCTTCGTCGGCTACGACGCCGAGGAGGGCGCCTCGATCGTGCTGGCGATCGTGAAGGACGGCGTCGAGGTCGCGCGCGCCGAGGCGGGCGACGAGGTGGCCCTCGTGCTCGACGCGACGCCGTTCTACGGCGAGTCGGGCGGCCAGGTGGGCGACACCGGCGCGCTCGCGTCCGAGGGAGGCGCGGCCATCACCGTCCGCGACACGCAGAAGCCGCTCGCGGGCATGTTCGTGCATCATGCATGCATCGACGCGGGCGCGGTGGCCACGGGCGACGCGCTGCGAGGCGCCGTCGATCACGCGGCCCGGTCTGCCACGCGGCGCAACCACTCGGCGACGCACCTTCTGCACTGGGCGCTGCGCACCGTCC
>CAZHGG010000747.1:3035-3702 GCA_964531755.1 uncultured Polyangiaceae bacterium | reverse complement strand
GGGCCCGCCCTCGGGGCCCGGGCGCTCCCCGGGGACGCTCCGGGGCGCGACCCGGACGCGCTTCACCCGCGGGCTTGACACGGCGCCCCCGCGGGGTAGATGAATCGACCAGACGGTCGGGTTTTCAACGCACGCACGGAGCCCCCATGATCGGAATCCCCTTCGCGCTCGCGGCCTTCAACGCGAGCGAGTGGCTCGTCCACCGCTACGTCCTCCACGGCCTCGGCCGGCGCAAGGGGACGTACTGGAGCTTCCACTGGCACGAGCACCACCGCAACGCGCGGCGCCACGGGATGGACGACACGGACTACCGGCGCCCGCTGCTCGGCTGGCACGCGCAGGCGAAGGAGGCCCTCGGGCTCGCGCTCTCGGCGCTGGCGCTCGCGCCCCTGGCGCGGCGGGCGCCGTGGTTCGTCGCGACGGCGTGGGCGTGCCACGGGTACTACTACTACGTGCACCGCCGCTCGCACCGCGACCCGGCCTGGGCGCGCGCGCACCTGCCCTGGCACTACGACCACCACATGGGGCCCAACCAGCACGCCAACTGGTGCGTGACGTACCCCTGGTTCGATCGGGTGATGGGCACGCGCGAGGCCTACGTGGGCACCGAGCGGGAGGCGAGCGACCGGGCGCGGGCCGCGCGACGTACCGAGCGGGCGCAGGGCGC
>CAZHGG010000747.1:0-3025 GCA_964531755.1 uncultured Polyangiaceae bacterium | reverse complement strand
CTGCGTGAGCGCTCCCCCGGACGAGCGCGCCGGGGTGGCGTCGGTGACGTACTCGACGGCGGTGCCGATCATGCGGCGGCGGCCGTTGGCGACGCGGCCCGACACGTCGATGATCGCGTCGGCCTGGGCCTCGCAGCCGCCGAGCCGGAGCTGCTGGCGGCACTCGGCCTCCTTCGACTCGCCGCACTCGGCGGTCACCACGGCGAAGGCCTCGCGGGCCTCGTCGGGGCCGTGGTCGTCGTGAACCGGGAGGGACTCGGGTGTACAGGTCTCTGCACGGGGCGCGCGGCGCGAGCCCATGCGCCGGACGTGGTGCGAGGGCGTCACGCACCCGAGGGCGACGGAGAGCGCGCAGAGCGGCAGGGCGAGGCGTCGGAGCATCGCGGGAGATCATCCGCGCTGCACCGGGGCCCTGGCAATCACCTTGTGAAGGGACGAACCCCACGGATCTGCGACGGCTTTAGCGATGCCGCGAGGACAGAGGGAGCCCCCCAGCCGCCGCGGCCGGGATGGCGGGCGCATTCGACGCCCTACCGCACACACCGCGGGGATCTTTCTCCCATCGTCAGCGCACACCGCCACCCCGTCGCAGATCGATGGGGTCCGGTGAGGTCACGCACGCCGCGAGGCCCCTGGTGGGGGTTACCCTCGGTGTCCGTTTCCTCACCGAGAGCTACAGCACGAGCCGTGCCGCGCTACGCCCCAACGGGCCTCGGGGTGCTGAACCCCAGCGATCTACGCCGGCACCGCGAGCGGCTGGTTGGCTGCTGCCCCCGCCGAATCCGGTGATTCCAGGCATCGCTCTCCAAAACCCCACATCCAGAATCCTTCAATCAGCCTTTGGGGGTCGAGCGGCGCCGTCGCAGATCGCTGGTGTTCTCAAATTCAGACAGACTGCCCTCTAGCAACGCGGAGGCCACCCCCCAATCGACCGCCGAAATGCCCGAGAATTCGTACATCGTGTCGGGCCGTCGCGGGCGCGATGATGCCTCCGCGCATCGATCGGATGCGTCGACGCAACGCGCTTCGGGCATTGGGCGCTGCGTCCACCGCGATGTCCGCCCACTGGACGGATTCGTCCACGACGCGCGCGGTGCGTGGCCGATTCGGGAGAGGGCGTCGGGGTGTCCGCCGGAAAGTGGTCGGTGGCTCCTGCCGGGGACGATACTCCCCCGCGATGCAGCCTCCCGCTCCTCCCGAAGTCCGCATGGTCGACCTGCGCGCGGTTCGTGTCCCGCCCTGGCGGCTCCGAGCCCTCGGCGACCTCGACGGCCTGCGGGAGTCGATCGCCACCACGGGGCTCCTCCACCCCATCGTGGTCGACCCTTCGCTCACCCTGGTGTGCGGCGCCCACCGCCTCGAGGCGTGCCGCGCGCTCGGGTGGGAGGCGATCCCCGCCCTCGTGACCTCCCTCGAGGGCCCCTACGCCCAGCTCGCCGAGGTCGACGAGAACCTCTGCCGCCGTGAGCTCACCGTGCTCGAGCGGGCCGAGCACATCGCCCTCCGCCTCAAGCTCTGGGAGCAGACCCAGCCCCCCCCCGCCGCCGAACCCGACCCGAAGAAGAAGCCCGCGAAGCGCCCCGAGGCCCCCCTGGTCGCCTTCGTCGACGACACCGCGCGCCGAACCGGCCGCGGCAAGGCCGCCGTGCGCGAGGAGCTCCGCATCGGCGAGCTCCCCGAGGACGTCCGGGCCACGGCGCGCGAGACGCCCCTCCACGACAACAAGCGCGAGCTCCTCGCCCTCACCCGCATGCCCGAGGAGGAGCAGCGACGCGCCGTCCAGGCCGTGCGCGACGGCGAGGCGAAGAGCGTGCGCAAGAAGAAGCCCCCGCGCCCCCGCCCCGAGGGAGACGCCGCGAAGGCCGAGGCGCCCGCGCCGGGGGGCCTCGTCGCGGCGGCCCTGCCCGAGGACGAACCGCCGCCCGCCTGGTCGCAGGAGGGGAGCGCCTTCCTCCAGGAGCGCTCGCGCGCGGACGTGATCCGCATCGTGGGCGAGCTCCAGCGCCTCCTCGCGAAGGCCTCGTCGCTCTGGTCGACGCAGCACGACGAGGCCGGCGAGGGCCGCGAGCGCCTCGACGACGCCACCCGCGCCGTCGAGCGCCTCGCCCGGTGGATGGAGGGGGCCGCCGAGGCCGCCTCCGACGCGGCCTGAACGGACCCCCGATAGAAGGTTGACGGAGCGCGCGGAGACCCCTGGAATTCCCGGGGTTTTCGCGCGGCCCGTCGATTGCTTTTCAGCCCCGCGATGCGATTCGTGAGGCTCACGCTCGCATGGCTCGCGGCGGGCTGTGCGTCGACGGTCGACGGCACGTCCGACGGCGGCGCGGACGGTGCGCGCTGGGACGCGAGCGCCGCCGCCGACGCGCACGACGTGACGTATTTCGACACGGGCGCGTACGAGATCTTCCGCGACCCGCCGTGCCCCGAGCCGAGGCCGGCGCCGCGCCGCGCGTACGAGTGCGACCCCATCCGCCAGCAGAACTGCGCGATCAACCAGGGCTGCTACGTCTACGTCGACCCGCCGACCGAGCGCTGCGACGTCGAGACGTACCGGGCGCGCTGCTTCGCGGAGGGCACGCGCCGGCAGGGGCAGTTTTGCGCGGCGGGCGCGGAGTGCGCGGTGGGCTTCAGCTGCTTCGTCACCGGCGCCATGAACCGCTGCCTCCGCCTCTGCCGCCTCGACGGGACGGGCGACGCCTGCGCGCGCGGCCTGGTGTGCCAGCCCACCGACCTGCCCGACTTCGGAGCCTGCAACTGATGGCCTCCACCGCCCCCCTCCGCGCGTTTGTCGTCTGCGCCGTGGCCCTCGGCTGCGGCGCGCGGACAGGCCTCACCGACCACGACGCCGCCGCGCCCTGCGAGCACGACGAGTCCTGCGACGACGGGGTGTGGTGCAACGGCGCCGAGGTGTGCCGCGCCGGTCGCTGCGCGGCGGGGCGGCCCGTCGTGTGTGAGGGCGGCGGGGAGTGCCTCGCGGTGACCTGCGACGAGGCCGCGCGGGCCTGCGTCCAGGCGCCCATGACCG
>CAZHGG010000746.1:0-3711 GCA_964531755.1 uncultured Polyangiaceae bacterium | reverse complement strand
AGCGACCGCACCGGCCTCGTCCTCGAGGGCCCGGCGCTCGCCACGTGGCCGCGCGACGCCGAGGCCGAGTCGCTCCCCATGGTGCCGGGGGCCATCCAGCTGCCGCCGGACGGGCGCCCGATCGTGCTCGGCGTCGATCACCCCGTGAGCGGCGGCTACCCCGTCATCGCCGTGGTCGCGCACGACGACCTGGAGGCGCTCTTCACGCGCCCGCTCGGCGCCTCGGTGGAGCTCACGCTCGACCCTTGAGTCGCTAAGGCCGGAGCGACTCGAGGTCGCGCAGCAGCTCGCTCCACGGGATGGGGGCGAGCTCGCCCAGCTTGACGTGTTGCGTGGTGCCCCAGCCCGGCTCGCCGCGGCTCAGGGTGAGCGCGCCCAGCTTCTGCGTGGGCGCCTCGCTCACCATGCCCGTGAAGATGCCAGGGTCGAGATCGAGGCACGCCACGAGGCCCCCCGGCAGGTGCTTCTCGTACCAGCACACGACGCCCCCGTCCTGCGGCGCGCCCCGCCGCCAGCCGCGGTTGTCGAGGCCGAGCACCTTGCCCGTGGGCACCTCGACGCCCACGACGCGCTCGAGCTTGTCGCCGGCGCGCTCCGCCGCCGTCGGCGTCGCGATCTCGCGCGCGAGCTGCGAGAAGGGCTGGATGAGCTCGTAGTCCGAGAGCACCTGGCCCCAGGTCGCCGCGGTCGCGTCGTCGAGATCGAGCCTGTGCACGATGCCGACCTCGGCCGAGTCGGAGAGCTCGAACGCGTCGTCGGCGGGGCCGGCGAGGCTGCTGTCCTCGGTGACGCGGAAGGTGGCCCGCAGCGCGGTCCCTTCGTACACGCCCCAAACGAGGCGGCGGACGACGTGCACCAGCAGCGGGTGCTCCACGAGGAACTGCCGGAACACCGCGGCGGGCCAGCGCCGCTGCCCGCACATCGCGATCTCGAGCCGCAGGAGCTGCCCGGCGCAGATGGCCTTCGCGTCCTTCTTCAGGGTCTTCCAGGTCTCCACCGCGGCCTTCGACTTCTCCGCGTCGTCGGTCTGCTTCGGCTTCGGCAGGTCGGGGAGGCGCTTGCCGCCCTCGTCGAGCACGAGCGGCTTGAGCGTCTCGTCGAACACCACCCGGAACGTGCGCGCGCCGAAGTCGAGCGTGAGGCTGCCGGACTCGTCGAGCCCGAGATCGGGCACCAGGCGATCGGCGAGCTCCTCGGCCGTGAGGCCACGCGCCTCGGCGATTTGGTCAATCTTTTCGCGTGCTTTCTCTTGCAGGCCCTTGAACTTCAGCTTTTGGGCGATGCCGTGCAGGTGCATGAGCGCGACGTCGGTGCCGATCTTCGCGAGCACGTCGAGCCCCACCACGGCGCGCGCGTGCGCCGCCTCGCCCGGCCACGCGCGCACGAGCGGCGTGAGCCGGCGGGCCGAGTCGTCGTCTCCGAGGACGCCGAGCGCGAGGAACGCCCACGCCTCCTTCGAGGGCGCGCCGGCGACGAGCCACGCCTGGAACAGGTCCCAGGCGAACTCGGCGAGCGAGGCGGGCTGGCAGAGGTCCTTCACCGCGGCCAGGCCGGGGTACGGGTCGTCGGCCGAGGTGAACGCCAGCATCGTGCCGAGGTGCTCCACCGCCGCCAGGGGCAGGGCCTTGCCCCCTACGCCTGAACGAAGCAGCGGGCGCGCGAACGCCGCCGGCGCGAAGAAGGGCGGGAGCTTCGGCAGCTTCGCGGGGAACGTGAGCAGCGGGTCGAAGTCGAGCACGGCGCGCACGCCGGCCTCCGCGGCCTCGCCGTAGCGCTTCGCGGCGGCCTCGATCGTCGCGCGCTGACCGCGGGAGGACACGAAGCGGAGCGCGATCTCGGCCGCCGCGCGCTCGCGCCCGGGCTTGCCGAGCGCGAGGGGGATGAGGCCGACTGCCGCCGCCTCGGGGAAGCTCGTGAGCCACTCGGCGGCCGTGGCCTTCGCCTTCTTGAGGCGCCCGTAGGCGTCGGCCATCAAGGGCGCGACCCGCGCGGCGTTGACGCGCGCGAGCGCCTCGACCGCGGCGACCGAGTCCTGCGCGGCGGACCTCAGCGCGAAGTCGACGAGCTCGAGCCCGTGGCGCGCGACGAGGACCTCGGCGACGGCGTTGTACGACCAGTTGAAGCGCGACAGATCGAGCGACGGCAGGAGCTCGAGCAGGTCCTTCTTGGGGAGCTGCGCGAAGATGCCGGCGGCGCACAGGTTCCACGAGCGCTCGGTGGGCGACGGCTTGGACGCGCTCGCCGCGCGCACCTTCGCGAGGCTCTCGTCGCGGAGCTCCGGGCGCTCCTTCAGCCAGTAGCTGCCGGCGCCCTTCGACTCCGCCTCGCCGGGCTTCCACGCGAGGCGCTCCTCGAACGCGAGGGGCTCGAGGGCCACGACGACGGGCGGAGCCTGCTTCGCCCTCGCCAGCCACGGCGGCGCGGTCAGCACGGCCGGCAGCTCGGCCGCGGTCGCCTCGTCGCGTGGGCGCGTGGCCTCCTCGAGCTCGGCCACGACGGCCGTCGCGGCGGGCGAGAGGGTCGGCCTCGCGGCGGCGACGGCGTCCCTCGCCGACGCGACGATGGGCTTCAGCACCGCGCGCGACGCCTCCGCGAGGGGCCCCCTGCCCGCGGCGGCCTGCGCGAGGGGCGCGACCGCGAGCGTCGGGTGCGCCTGGAGGTAGGACGCCGCGAGCGCGCGGAGCTCCTTCGTGGCGAGCTGCTTCGCGAGGAACGACGCGACGTCCGGCGACACGACGAGCGCGAGCGCCTCCGCGAGCGAGCGCACCCGCTCGACGCCGAAAGGCGCGGCGCGCGAGACGAGATCGCTCAGAATGTCCGCCGCGCCAGCGCCGTAGCGCGCGAGCAGGTCGTAGCGGACGCCGTCGATGGCCATGGCGACGTACCACGCGTGCCCGCCCGTGGGCCCCTTGGCGGCGAGATACGCCGCGGTCGCGTCGGCGAAGCGGGCGAGCTGGACCCTGGCTTCGTCGAGCGAGCCCGCGACGAGGATGAGCGGCCAAAGGTCGTCGGGCGTCTGCACCGCCGCGAGGCACGCGGCGACGTCCGCCTCGGACCACTCCGGGCGCTCGAGGGCCACGGCCAGGAGGGCACGCAGCGCGGGCGTCCCGTCGGCGAGGCAGGCCTCGGCCGCCTGCACCATGGCGGCGTAGGCCTCCTCGTCGGCGAGCACTGCGGCCACGCGGAGCGCGCGCCAGTCGGGTCGGCCGCAAGCGCCGGCGCCCTCGCGCTGCCGGAACCACGGCACCTCGCCGGCCTTGTCGGTGAGCGCGAGGCACTTCTCGTCGACGTGGCAGTGTTGCCCCTCCGCCCGCGCGAGCGCGCGCACCGCGAACGCCCCGCCCTCCTTCGCGGACCACAGCCCGACGAAGGCGGTGCGGCGGGACTCGTCGCCGTACGTGGTCTTGCCCCCGACGAGCGCGTACGCCGCGGCCTGCGCGTCGAGGTCGAGGGCGGCGGGCATTGGCCCCGCGAACTCGGCGCGGGCGCGCTTCATCGCGTCCTTCCGCGCGCCGGCGCGCTGCATGCCCGCGTCGAGGCGCGGGCCGAACGCCTCGAAGGCGCGCGCGATCTTCGCGTAGAGCGCGGCGGGGTCGGGGCGGCGTGCGGGCACCGTGGCGAGGCCGCGGATGGGCGCAGCCTCGCGCAGGGCCGCGTCGGTCCACGCGAGGCTCCCCTCCGTGGACGCGGGGCTCGGCGCGGGCGACGCGG
>CAZHGG010000745.1:0-3714 GCA_964531755.1 uncultured Polyangiaceae bacterium | reverse complement strand
CCCCCGACGCGGCGCCGCCCGCGATCACGGCGAGCGCGTCGGCGTCGGCGTCGACGTCGGCGTCCGCCGCGCCCTCGTACCCCATGCCCGAGCGCCCGGTCCCCAAGACGAGCCCCACGGTCGGCGCGGGCATGCCGGACGAGGTGCAGCTCAAGGCCATCTCCTACATGGCGGCGATGCGCGCGCCTCACCCGGACGACGCGCCCATCGACGAGGCGTTCGCCAAGGACCTCCAGCGCAAGCTCGGGCCCATCGTGCTCTCGATGGACACCGGCCACGAGAAGGCGAAGCTCAACCGCGTGGAGCTCGTGGCGGCGGGGCGGCAGATCGACCTCCTCATGTCGGCCGGCTGCGCCGCGGAGACGCCCACGCGGGCCGCCGTGCAGCGGGCGGGCGTGTCGTACGCCGCGATGCTCTCGCACGGCGTGCTCGTCGTCCGCTGCAATGACAGCCGCACGCAATGCCTGCAGAGTACACGCGACACGACCGACGTGCTGTGCACGACGGCCCCGCGACACAAGTGAGGTCCGCCGTCGAAGGTCACGCGCACATGAGCACGTTCCTCGAGGCGGTCCGCAAGGCGAGCCTCCCCGGCGTGTGGTCGCTGGGGGTCAAGCTCGCGCGCGCCGGCGCTGTGTCGATCGACGCGCGCGTCGGCGCCGACACCACCTTCCGTGTGCGCGTCACCGACGCCCCGGTCGCGCCCACGGTCACCCTCTTCGTGCTCGACGGCGAGTGGACGTGCGACTGCGGCGGCAAGGTCGACCCGTGCCAACACGTCGCCGCGTGCGCGATCGCCGACGCGCAAGGCCTCACGTCCGCGGCCGACGAGCCCGCGCGTGGCCCCGACCGCCCCGCGCCGGCGGGCCCCTCCCGGCTGGCCTACCAGCTCGGCCGCCGCGGGGGCACGCTCCTCTTCGAGCGCCTCGTGATCGCGCCCGACGGCCAGGAGACCGAGCTCGAGGGCTCCGTGGTCACCCGGGTCACGCGGCGCGGCGATCTCCTGCCCTCCCACGACGATCTCGCGCTCGACCGCGTCGCGCAGGGCTTCTTCCGCGGCGTGGTGCCCGTGGTGAAGGTGCCGCAGGTGCTCGAGCTGCTCGAGTCGGCCAAAGACGTGCGCCTCGACGGCCACCCCGTCCGCACGAGCCGCGCGCCGGTCTTCCCGGTGGTCAAGCTGGTTGACGGAAAAGACGGGGGCGTCGACGTGCTCGTCGAGGCCGCCCGCGGCATCTCCGAGGTCGTCGCGTGCGGCCTCGTGCGCCTCGGCGACACCCTGCGGCCGCTGCGCGAGATGGCGCTCACCGGCGAGCGCCTGGAGCTGCTCCCCCAGCGTCGGCACTTCGCGGCGGCCGACCTGGCCACACTCGCGGGCGAGGTGCTCCCCGCCCTCGAGGCGAAGCTCGACGTGCGGGTCCGCACGACCCGCGTACCAGGGCGCACGTCGGCGCGCGTGCGGCCGCGCCTCCTCTTCGAGCTGTCTCAGGGCTTCCACGCGCTCTCGGTGCTGCCGCTCATCGTGTACGGCGATCCGCCCGCGGCGCGCGTCGACGGCGACCGGCTCGTCCACCTCGGCGGGCCGGTGCCCGCGCGCGACATCCCGCGCGAGCGCACCCTCGCGATCGAGCTGCGCGAGCGCCTCTCGCTCTCGGTGGGACGCCGCGTCGACTACGAAGGGAAGGAGGCCCTGCGCTTCGCCGAGCGCCTGCGCGGCTTCGGCGACGAGGTGGACGACCCCGAGGCCCTCCTGGGCCACGCGGCGCTCGTCCCGCAGGTGGAGATCAGCGGCGATGACCTCGACGTGCGCTTCGAGTCCGCGGGGGGTGGGGCGGGCGGTCCGACGGTCCGCCGCGCGAGCGTGCTCGCCGTCCTCCGCGCGTGGGAGGACGGCTTCGACGTCGTGCCGCTCGAGGGAGGCGGCTTCGCGCCGCTCCCTGCCGATTGGCTCTCGAAGCACGGCGCCCTGCTCGCGGAGCTCATGGAGGCACGGCGGGACGACGGCACCCTGTCGAAGGTGGCCATCCCCACCTTGGCGCGGCTCTGCGAGAGCCTCGACCACCCGCCTCCGCCCGGGTTCTCGGCGCTCGCGCCCCTGGTGGAGGGCTTCACCGGGCTCACCGCGCCGGAGCTGCCCGCGGACCTCACGGGCACGCTGCGGCCCTACCAGGTCGAGGGCGTGGCGTGGCTCGCGTTCCTGCAGCAGGCCGAGCTCGGGGCGATCCTGGCGGACGACATGGGCCTCGGCAAGACCCTCCAGACGCTCGCCGCGGTGAAGGGGCGCACCCTCGTGGTCTGCCCCACCAGCGTGCTCTTCAACTGGGCGGCCGAGATCGCCCGCTTCCGTCCGGGCCTCCGCGTGAGCACCTACCACGGCCCGCGCCGCGCCCTCGAGCCGGAGGCGGACATCACGCTCACCACGTACGGCACCGCGCGGACCGACACCGCGGCCCTCTCCCAGACCCCGTGGGACGCGCTCGTCCTCGACGAGGCGCAGGCCATCAAGAACCCCGACAGCCAGACCGCGCGCGCCGTGTACACGCTGCCCGCGCGCTTTCGCGTGGCCCTCTCTGGAACGCCGGTCGAGAACCGCCTCGAGGAACTCTACAGCCTCGCACATTTCACGAACCCGGGCCTGCTCGGCGGGCTCTCCGACTTCCGCGTCCGGTACGTACAGCCCATCAACGAGGGCGACGAGGCCGTCGTCGCGAAGCTCCGCTCGAAGATCCGACCTTTTCTTCTCCGGCGGAAGAAGTCCGAGGTCGCCCGCGATCTCCCGCCGCGCACCGATCACCTGCTCTACGTCGAGCTCGACGAGCGCGAGCGGGCCCTCTACGACGCCGTGCGCGCGGCCACCAAGCGCGATCTGGTCGCGCGCCTCGGCGAGGGGCTCTCGGTCATGGAGGCCCTCGAGGCGCTCTTGCGGCTGCGCCAGGCCTCGTGCCACTCGGGCCTCTTGCCGGGGCACTCGGCGCCCACGTCCTCGAAGCTCGAGCGGCTCGTGGAGGAGCTCACCACGCTCGCCGAGGAGGGCCACCGGGCGCTCGTCTTCTCGCAGTGGACCTCGCTCCTCGATCGCGTCGAGCCCGTGCTCGCGCGCGCGGGGCTCACGGCCCTCCGCCTCGACGGGTCGACGCGCGACCGCGAGGGCGTGGTGCGAGGCTTCCAGCGCGACGACGGACCGAACGTGCTGCTCCTCTCCCTGAAGGCGGGAGGCACCGGCCTGAACCTCACCGCGGCCGACCACGTGTTCCTGCTCGACCCGTGGTGGAACCCGGCCGTGGAAGACCAGGCGGCCGACCGCGCGCACCGCATCGGCCAAGACAAGCCCGTGTTCGTGCATCGCCTCGTCGCCAAGGACACCGTCGAGGAGCGCATCCTCGTGCTCCAAGAGAAGAAGCGCGCGCTCGCGGAGGCGGCCATCGGCGACGGTGGCGCCGGCATGGCGCTGACGCGCGCCGATCTGCTCGCGCTGCTCGAGTAGCGCCAGGCGATCTGGCGCGGCTAGGCGACCTGCGCGCGGGCCGCGGTGAGGAGCTTGTAGGCCTCGGTGGCCGCGGCGAAGCGGCGCGCCAGCTCGCGGCGCTCGTCGCTCGAGCTCGACGGGTGAAGATCGGGGTGGGTGCGGCGGACGAGCTCCCGGTAGGCGCGCTTGATCTCGTCCGCGTCCGCGAAGGCCGTGACCCCGAGGGCGCGCCGCGCGGCCCGCTCGGCCAG
>CAZHGG010000744.1:0-3715 GCA_964531755.1 uncultured Polyangiaceae bacterium | reverse complement strand
CGCGGCGCCGAGCGCGACGTCCCCCGCGAGGCTCACGCCTCTCCGCCTCGCCCGCCTCGCCCGTCCCGCGCGGCGCCGCCGCGGTCGGTGACCATGCCGAGCTGGGGGATCCGCTCGAGCGCCGCCTCGATGCGCTCGAGCTCGTCGCTGACGGCGTCGGCGCGCTTGCGGGCTGCGTCGGCGTCGCCCTCGCCGCCCGCGCGCTCGATGTCCGCGAGCGGCGCGCGCACCGAGTCCTGGAACCACGCCCGCACGCGGGCGAGCTCGGCCTCTTGGAGCTTGCGCAGCTCGCCCTCGCTCGTGAGCGTCACCGAGTCGAGCTCCTCGTCGACCCGGCTCGCCCAGGAGGCCGCGCGCGAGACGCGCTGCCGCACGTACGCCGGATCGTCGAGCTTCATCGACGCGAACTCCTCCTGCCAGGCGGTCTCCAGCAGCGCCTGCACCTCGTTGAAGGCGCGCCGCCAGGTGGTGCTGTCGCGCGCCTCGTACGCCTTCCGCGCGCGGCGGTCGACGTCGTCCACGCGCTCCTCCCACTCGAGCCGCGTCATGCCCACGAGCGTGTCGCGGGTGCGGTAGACGATTCGCCTCAGGGTGTCGAGCGTCTCCTCGTAGCGCGCCAGCGGCGGCGCGAGGTCTTCCGCCGAGGAGCCCGCCAGCTCGTCGATGAGGTGGCGCAGCCGCTGGCTGAGGGCGTCGAGCTTGTCCGGGTCGGTGAGCGCCGCCTCGCGGATGGCGACGACGAGGCGCTCGGCCTCGCGCTGGTAGATCGCGCCGAGCCCGCCCCATACGTTGCGCTTCGCGCGCTCGGCCTCGTCGAGGAGCGCGTCGAGGTCGACGCGCGCGCGGGCGGTCTCCTCGGGGGCGATGAGCGCCTCGATTTGCTGGTTGCCGACCTGCGCCTTGGCTTCCATGCGCATCGACTCGTCGCAGCGAATGACGAGCTCGACGGGCGTGCCCACCGGCAGGCCGCGCGGCACCTCGAGCATGAGCACCTTGATGGGCACGCGGTTCTGGAGGAGCCGCAGCACCACGCCCCCGGACTGATCCTGCGTGTAGAAGATCTGCGTCGCGTGGGTGGGCAGGCCCGCGCCCCGCGGGATGAGCACGCGCCGATCGCGGCGGCCACCGCGCACGACCTCGAGCGCGATGTCCTTGGCCACCACCGCGGCGCGCGAGAGCGCCGAGGGCCGCGGGCGGAGATCGCCCCGGTGGAGCGAGAGCGGCAGCTCGGCGAGCGGCGCGCCCACGGCCGACTGGAGGCTGAGGGTCACGCGGGTCTCCTCGCCGTCGCCGAGGTCGAGGTCGAGGCGCGCGGGGGCGCCGGTCGGCGCTGGGATCTCGGCGAGCAGCTCCTCGCCGCACCACACGGCGAGCTGCTTGGTCTTCTCCGGCACCTTCTCGGCCAACACCTGGATCTTGATGTTCTTTCCGTGGGCGACGAGCGCGCCGTCGACGCGCACGCGCGCCTGGTCGTCGCCGACGACGTGGCCGCCGAGGTGGGCGGCGTGGATGGCCGCGCCCAGCGCGACGCAGGTGTCGACGTCGTCGCGGAGCGGCTCGCTGCCGGGCTTGCAGAGCTCTTCTGTGACGCGCCGGACGACGAGGGGCACGCGCGTAGAGCCGCCCACGAGCACGACGTGGTCGATGTCCTCCGCCCCTACCTTGGCCACCTCAAGCGCGCGCTCGAGCGCCCGCCGGCAGCACGCGAGGGTCGTCTCCACGAGATCCGAGACGAGCGCGTCGTAGTCGGCGCGGCTGAGCTCGGCGGTGTACGACACGCTCTCGCCGGCCTTGTCGACCAGCACGTCCTGCTTCGACACGCTCAGCACCTCGGCGGTCGAGAAGGACTCCTTCAGGTCCTGCGCGAGGTGCACGAGCCGCTGGAAGCGGGCGCGGTCGTCAGGATCGCCGACCACGTCGAGCTCGAGCGCGTACCCGCGCCCGGCGAGCTCCTTGCGGAGCCACTCGGCGAAGCGCCGATCCAGGTCGTCCCCTCCGAGGAAGTTGTCGCCGTCGATCGCCAGCACCTGGTACTCGCCGCCGACGCACCGGAGCACCGAGACGTCGAACGTGCCGCCGCCGAGGTCGTACACGAGGAAGTGCCCGTCGCCGAGCTTGCGCTTCCACGTGTGGTAGATGGCCGCCGCCGTCGGCTCTTGCAGCACGCCGATCACCTCGAGGCCCGCGAGCTCGCCCGCCTTGCGCGTGGCCTCGACCTGGGGTGCGTCGAAGTAGGCCGGCACCGTGATCACGGCCCGGGTCACGCGCGCCTCGGGCCGGCCCTCGGCCTTCGGGGAGTCGCGGTCGGCCCGCGCCGCGAGGTGCTCGCGCATGCGGGCGGCGAGGTCCGCGAGGATCTTGCTCGACACCTCCTCCGGCAGGAGGGTGTGTGGGCCCACGGCCACGCGCGCCCGCTGTCCCATCTTGCGCTTCACGGACTCGACCGGCGGCTCGGCCGACGCGCGACGCTGCCGCGCCGCGTGGCCCACGACGAACTCCTTGGCCTTCTCGTCCCACGCGACCGCGCTCGGCACGGTGCGCCGGCCGAACTTGTCGGCGTAGAGGACGACCTCGCGCTCGGAGGCCGCGAGCTGCGCGATCTCGGAGTTGGTGGTGCCCAGATCGATGCCCACGGGTCGGTCGATGTACATGCCTACTTGTTCTCCGCGAGGTCCACGAGGACGGGGTCGTCACCAAGCCACGCGCCCGGCGCTGCCCCGCCCGGCGCGCGCGGGAGCAGCGCCGAGAGGGAGGGGAGCACGAGCAGGCCGAGCCACGAGGCGCGCGGCTCGTCCGCGGAGGCCCCGGGCGCCGGGCGCCGGCGGCGAGGCGCGTCCCCGGGCGGCGGCCGCGTCTCGGGGTGCGCGAGGAACGCCGCGCGCACGCGCTCCTCCGGGTGGAGGGTGAGGCGGTCCCACGCCGCCCGCAGCGCGTCGCGATCCGCCTCCGGCGCCTCGGCGACGAGCTCGCGGAAGCGCTCCGTGATGGCCTGCGGACCCGCGTGGGGATCGATGTCGTAGCGGTCGAAGGGGCTGTCGACCTCGAGCTCGTCGTCCGCGTCCTTCATGGCGACCTCATGGTAGCCGAGGCGGCGCGCCGCCGCGCCTCGCTTGTACGAGCGCGGCGGTCTCCTCCACCTCGCGCGCGGAAGGGAAGAGCTCGCGCGCGCGCGCGACGAGCGCCTCCGCCTCGGCCACCCCGGCCGGCGACGTGACCACCGACTCCACCTTCCGGCGCGCCTTCTGGCACAGGAAGCTCGCGAGCACCGCTCGGCCGTTGCGGTGCGACGGGCACACGGCGACGGCGCGCTCGACGATCGCGATCTGGCGATCGAGGGTGGTCGCGGCGTTCGTGTAGAATACAAGAAACTGCGCGCACGCCGCCGCGTACGCCACGCGCCCCCGGTCGCCCGTCACGCGGGCGATGAGGCTCTCGACCAGGCGGAACGTGTGCGCCCGCGCGGGGACACCGAGGGGACCGGCGTCGGGCCCGAAGAGCTGGCCGAACTTGTCCCACTCGCGCCGCCGCTGGAGCTCCCAGCACACCGGCTCCGCGCGCTCGACGAAGAACCGCTCGACCGCCTCGTCCTGCCCCGAGAACTCCCACACCTCCACGAGCCCCTGGAGGGCCGCGATGCCGCGCGTGGTGAGCTCGTTCGCGAGCGCCGCGTCGTCGAGCGCCTGGGCGGTGGGCTCGAGGGCCTCCTCGATCGCCC
>CAZHGG010000743.1:0-3716 GCA_964531755.1 uncultured Polyangiaceae bacterium | reverse complement strand
TGGTCTTCGTGCCGGGATCGCCGTCGCTCCCGGTGGGCGACACGTACACGCCGAAGCCGTCCACGAGGCACTTGGCCGGGTTCTTCGCGGGCTCGGTCGGCGTGTCGCACCCGGCGGGCGGCGGCTCCGCGTCCACGCCCCCGTCCACGCCCCCTTCGCCCGGCGGCGTCGCGCCGTCGGTGAGGCCGCCTTCGCCGTCGCACCCCCCGTAGTCGCACGCCGAGGGGAACCGCGGGCACCCGGTCAGCCCCGTCAGCAAGACGAGCCCGAGCAGCACGACCGGGACCACGACGGCGACACGTCTCATTCTCGACCTCCACGCGCCTCGAGCGGCGCCCCGGCGACCCCCCGTCCGGGGCGGCCGCCCGCGCGAAGTCTGCATCAGGTGCCCCGGGAGCGCACGATTTTCGGCGCGCCACGCGACGCGACCTCGCGCCCGCCCCGCGCGCCTGGCTCAAATGGCCGCCGCGCGGCAAACCGATAGCCCGGGGCGCCCAAAGTTGCTAATCCCGTGCGGATCTTGCGCTTGAGCCGGCCATGAGCGACCCAGAACCCCCGAACACAGACGACGCGCCCTCCCCCGCCGACCCCGCGACCGCTCCCTCGACCCCCGAGGCCGAGGCCGCGGAGGCGCAGGCGAAGTCCCCCGCGCCGGCCCCGGCCGCCGAAGCGGCCGCGCCCGTGGACGACGCGGCCGCCGAGGACGACGACGCGCACGCCGACGGGGACGCCCCCGACGCAGACCGCGCCGAGGCCGCGGGTGAGCCCGAGGCCTCGCCCGCCGCCGAGCCGCCTGCCGCCCCAGAGAAGGGCGCCGAGCCCCCGCCCGACAAGCGGCGCGGAAACCCGCTCCGGCCTCGCGCCCTGGGCCTCGTGCTCGCGGGTGGCTTCGGGCTCTTCTTCGTGATGGCGAAGAACGCCCAGTGGCGCCTCGGCGTGCCGCTCGGGCTGGTCTTCGTGTGCGTCGCGGCGTTCGGCGTGATGGATCTCCTGGGCTCGTTCGACGACCCCGAGGAGCGCGTGGTCCACCGCAGCCCGCTCTCCGCCCTGGCCGGGCCGCTCGCCGCGACCGTCGCGTCGTTCTGCGCCTTCGCCGGTTCGCTCACCCTCGCGCAGGCGAACACCTTCGGCCCGCAGTGGGGCTGGGGCCTCGTCGTCACGGCCACCTTCATCGCCTTCGTGGCCAGCGTCTTCAAGACCGGCGTGGTGCTCGGCCCCTACGCCACCGACGAGCTCGACCAGGCGCGCCCGCTGCACAAGCGCCACGGCTTCTGGGTCGTGCTCGTCGGGGCGCTGCTCTACTTCCCCGCGATGGGGGTCTTCTCGCTGTGGGACCCGTGGGAGACCCACTACGGCGAGGTGGCGCGCGAGATCCTCGCGCGCGACGACTGGATCTCGCTCTGGTGGGCGCAAGACGGCTGGTTCTGGTCGAAGCCCATCCTGAATTTCTGGATCCAGTCGCTGGCCATGTCCGCGCTCGGTACGCACTACCAGGCCGACCAGATGCTCCAGGGCGGGTTCGCGCACCCCGAGTGGGTCGTGCGCGCGCCAAACGTGCTGATGACCATCCTCGCGCAGTACGTGGTCTACAAGGGCGTCGCGCGCGTGTTCGGCCGGCGCGCCGGGCTGCTCGGTGGGCTCGTGCTCGCCACCATGCCGGACTGGTTCTTCCTCGCGCACCAGACCATGACCGACATGCCCTTCGTGTCCGCCATGACGGCCGCGATGGGCCTGCTCCTGCTCGGCCTCAACACCTCGGAGGAGGAGCGCGCCCGGCTCTACGAGGTCGACGCGTTCGGCCGGAAGCTGCGCCTCTCCGGCTTCCACCTCCTGTTCGGCGTCATCTTGCTCTGCGCGCTCCCGCAGATCGTGTACCTGCTCACGCGCAACGTGGAGCTCGTGCTCTACGGCGCCGGCGCCAAGGGCTTCCGCCTGCACCTCGACGAGTTCCGCGCCGGCTCCGCGCTCAACTGCGGCCTGCCCGGCAACGAGGCGTGCCGCTCGGCCCTGCCGGCGAGCATCCCGCGCGGCCTGCCCTCGAGCCCCACGGGCTTCGGGCCCTCCATGCTCCGGTTCTTCGGCAGCTTCGAGCCGAGCGTGCAGGGCGCGGTGTGGCTCGCGCTGCTGTCGGGTCTGCTCTACCTGAACTGGGGCGAGCGCCGCACCCGCCGGCTCTTCTACATCGGCGCCTGGTTCTTCGCGGCGATCGCCACCATGGGCAAGGGACCGGCGGGCTTCATCTTGCCGGGCGTGTGCGCGTTCGCGTACGTCGCCACGAAGAAGCGCTGGTCGGAGATCACGAAGCTCGAGCTGTGGAGCGGCCTGCTCGTGCTGGCCACCGTGGCGGCGCCGTGGTTCGTGGCCATGTACATCCGCCACGGCTCGCCGTTCACCGACCGCCTGTTCTTCCACGACATGTTCAACCGCGCCTTCTCGCACGTGCACGACACGAACGAGGGCGACGACACGTCGATCCGCTTCTACCTGTGGCAGCTCGGCTACGCGCTCTTCCCGTGGACCGGCCTCGCGCCTCTAGGTCTGATGTATTGGCTTCGCCGCGGCGACTCGGCGGACGAGGGGCGCGGCGACGCGTCGATCTTCCTCGTCATGTGGTTCGTCTTCGCCTTCGCGCTCTTCACGTTCATGGGCACGAAGTTCCACCACTACATCTTCCCCGCGGTGCCGCCGGCGGCCATGCTCATCGGCGTGGCCCTCGACGACGCGATGCGCCGCACCGGCTGGGCGCGGAGGGAGCGCGTCCTCCCGTACGGCGCGGGCATGCTGGCCGGCGCGGCGGCGCTCGTGTACGGCGTGTCGCGCTTCTTCCCGGGCTCGGTGCTCGGCACGAAGCTCGGCGAGGCACACACCGAGCTCGCCGAGCCGTCCATGTTCGTGGGCGGCGCGATGGTGGTGTTCGGGCTCGTCGTCGTCGGCGCCACGATCGCCGTCTTCCACCGGCCCGCGCGCGACGAGGACGAGGCGCCGCGCGCCGTGGTCCGCGACGACAAGAGCCCCTACCGCGGCGGGCTCTCGCTGCAGGCCGAGGACGAGGCGGCGACCCGCGCGCCCCACGAGGCGCTCATGATCGCGACGGCCGCGGTCGCTGGCGCGCTGCTCCTCGTGCTCGTGGGCCGCGATCTCGGCACGAGGCCGTTCGGGGCCGATCAGCCGGGCGCCATCCGGCTGCTCCAGCTCTTCACGTACAACTACCGGCGCACCTGGCCCGACCACCTCGACTTCTCGGCGGCGCTCCGCGCGTTCTCGGCGGTCGCGATCCTCGCCTCGCTGCTCTTCGCGGTGAAGCGAGTGCGCGCGCACGCGGTGAGCCTGTTCGTGGCGGTGGGCGTCTTGTTCGCCCTCTGGGGCGTCGACGTCTACATGGTGAAGACGGCGCCGCACTGGGGGCAGCGCGAGATCATCGAGGCCTACTACAAGGCCCGCACGTCGCCCGCCGAGCCGCTCGTGGCCTACCAGATGAACTGGAAGGGCGAGAACTTCTACACCTCGAACCGCATCCCCGCGTTCGTCTCGTCCGGCGCGCCGTTCACCAAGTGGGTGAAGGAGCAGCGCGACAAGGGCGTGAACGTCATGTTCTTCGTGACCGAGCCGGGGCGCCTCGGCGGCCTCCGCACCGAGGTGGGCGCGAAGAAGTACACCGAGCTCACCGACAAGACGGTGTGCAACAAGTTCGTGACGATCCGCGCCGAGTTCTGAGG
>CAZHGG010000742.1:0-3719 GCA_964531755.1 uncultured Polyangiaceae bacterium | reverse complement strand
CCCAGCGGTTCCTGGCGCGACCCGGGACCATCGAGGACGTGTGGCACCTGCGGGGCCTGCGGGGCCGCGCCGCGAGCCCCGAGTGAGGGCGGCCCCGCGCAGCCCGTGGCTGGTCGCGATCGTGGCGACCCTCGCGATGAGCGTGAGCTACCTCGATCGCCAGACCCTCGCGGCGATCGCGCCGACGGTCCGCGCCGAGCTCGCCATCTCGCACGAGCGCTTCGGGTGGCTGGGGTCGGGCTTCGCGCTCGCGTACCTCGTGTGCGCGCCGCTCTCGGGCGTCGCCGTCGATCGCTTCGGCCCCCGGCGCACGCTGGCGCTCGCCGTGCTGGCGTGGTCGGTGGTGTCGGCCGCGCACGCCGCGGCGTTCTCGTTCGGCGGCCTGCTCGTGTTGCGCCTGCTCCTCGGCGCGTTCGAAGCCCCGTCGTTCCCCTCGGCCGCGCGGACGATCCAGACCACGCTGCCGGCCGGGCGCCGCTCCGCCGCGATGGGGCTCCTGTTCACCGGCAGCTCGCTCGGCGCGATGGTGGCCGCCCCCCTCGCCGCCAGGGTGGCGCACGACCACGGCTTCCGCTTCGCCTTCCTCGCGACCGCCGCGCTCGGGCTCCTGTGGCTCCCCCTCTGGCTCGCGCTCGCGCCCGCCGACGCCGACGCCCCCCCCGCGCCGCCTCGCGGCCACGCGGGCGACGCGCTCGGCTGGCTCCGCTCACTCGCCGCGCTCGCCGGCCGGCCCGCTGTGCTCCGGCAGGGCGTGGTGATCCTGGGCTCGGCGCCGGCGCTGTTGGTCGTGCTCGGCTGGTACCCGCAGATGCTCGTCGAGGCCGCGAGCGTCAGGCGGGAGGACGTGGGCCACTACCTGTGGCTGCCGCCGCTCGTGTTCGACGTGGCGGCGATCGGCTTCGGCGCGGCGGCGAGCGCCCTCGACGCGCCGCACCCGACGCGCCCGCAGACACCGCACCGAGGCCTCATGGGCCTCGCGGCGCTGCTCACCGCGTGCCTCGCGCTCGTGCCGTGGGCGGAGGGGGCGTGGCCGCGCGTCGTGCTGGGCAGCCTGGCCATGGCGGGAGGCGGGGGGATGTACGTCCTCGGCACCGCCGAGCTGCTCCGGCGCGTCGCGCCGGGCGAGGCCGCCGCCGCGAGCGGGCTCTCCGCGGCCGTGCAGTCGCTCGTGCACATCGCCGCGAACCCGCTCTACGGCGCGTGGCTCGATCGCACGCACCGCTGGGGCCTCGTGCTCGGCGTCGGCGGGCTCGCGCTCCCCGCCGCGCTGCTATGGGCGGTCACGGGCCCGCGCGACGCCCCGACGGCCGCTCGCTGACCCGCGCGTGTCGCGTCGAGGTCGAGCGCGGCGGTCCTCGGGCGTCGCCGTGCGCCTCGTCCTATTTGGCGCCGTCTCGGGTCAACTTGACCACGGCGTCGCATTCGGGGCGAGCAGCGTCATAGGAGAGTCGGCTCATGGCCACTTGGCATCGCAAGTCCTGAACCGAGAGGACCTTCGGATATCGACTGAAGACCGCCTTGCCCCTCTCCCAAGCGCCCGCCGAGTCGCCCAGGGCTTGGAGCGCCTTCGCCTGGCGGAACGTCTCGCGGTCGGGCTCCGACAGGCCTCGCACGTCCTCGGGGATGAGCTCCGCGGGAGCCACCGTCGCGCGGGCGCCGGGCGCGGAGGGCGCCGGCGGGGCGGCGAGTTTGGTGAGGAGTGCACGCATCTCTTCGCGATCCTTGGCCACGAACGCGCCGCGGGGACTGGCCTCGTCGAGGTGCTTCAACAGGTCCCGCGCGAGAGGGGCGTCGTCCGGCGCGCGCGCGCCGCGGTGGCGAAGAGTGATCTGCATGAACCCGACGTTCTCCGGGCCGAAGCTGCGGCGCTCGGTCGCGTACTCCGGATTCATGAGGCTCGCGGACGCATCGTCGTGGAGGGCGCCGAGGGTGTGGCCGAGCTCGTGGAGCAGAATCGCCGCCGCCCGGTGTCTTCGTCGACCCGTGGTCAATCGCCTGCGCTCTTCGTCCGAGAGCTCGTCGAGATTGCGCTCGATGGCGTCGACCTCGTCGGCCCGGGACGGCGCGCGCAGGACCAGGTGCCGCCCGAGGACACGAGCATAGCCAAGCTCGTGGAACGAAGCGCTAGCCCTCGGGAGCGCGCCGAGCAGCCCGACGTACCAGTCGGCTTCATCCCCGCGCTCCTTCGCCGAGAGCGCACCGAGCGCCGCGCTCAAGTCCTCGTCGGAGGTCTCCCAGATCGTGAACGACTCAACCTCGAGGCGCACGCCAATACCCGCCAAGACCCGGTTCGCCTCGTCCACCGACTCCTGAAACTGCCGAGGAGCGTCGACGACCTGCGCCGTGTAGCGAGGTGTCGCGAGCGCCCGAACCCGCAGCTTCATCTGCGTGATCGGGCCTGTCCCCTCGGCGCGCGCGAGCTCAGGTGGCGCGGCCCGCACCAGCGCGCGCTGCTGCTCGCGCTTCCCTTCTCCCCACTGCGAGTTGTAGCACGCTGCATTCGCCACGCAGGCCGCGCACGCCAGCGCGAAGAAGCCAGAGATTCGCCGCTCGGTCATCGTGCGAACGTACCAGCAGCGCGGGTCTCGCCGTCCATTGCGCTGTCAGCCTGCGCGACCCGGATGGGCAGGCCCACGAGCGAGGGCTCTCCCCTCGCTGATTCCAGCGCTGCCGCGTCCAGGCTCCACCCGCACGATCGGCGCTGTCACGCTCCGCCGAGAGGCGCGGCCTGCCGAGTGGGGCTCCGGTGGGTCTTGGAGGTCTGAAGGTCGCGGAGTCCCCCTCTCGTTCGGTCGGCGGCGGCTCGCCGCGGTGCGCGTCCGCTAGCCTCTCCGCGTGGAGCTCGCTCGTCGCCAGCGTGCGGCCGACCGCATCGCGGCTTGGTTCGCAGTTGGGTGAGGTCGACCGAGGTCGTCGGTGGCGGCCCGGCCGGCCCGCGCGACGCGCCGACGGCGCGAGCGCCGGGCGCCGAGTCCCCGTAGTATTGCGGGGTTGCCGCTCCTCGACCTGCCGCCGCCCATCGTGCTCTCTGCGCCCGCGAGCCCCCCGCGCCCGAGCGCGTTCACGCGCGGCGCGCCGCCAGGTGTGCTCACCGCCTTCCCTCACACGGTCACGCTCGCGCTCCCGTTCGGCCCGTTCTCGCGTGAGGTCGCGCTCGCGGACGGCGAGGTCGCCGCGCGGGCGTGGTCGGAGCTGCCTCACACGGCGGTGCGGCTGCGCGTGGTCGGCGTGGACGGGGCGACGGTGAGCTCGACCGACGGCGTGTCCACCGTGCGCTTCCACACGGGTGAGTGGCCCGCGGAGCTCGTGCCGCGGGCGCTCGCCCAGACCGTGCTCGTGGTGGACGGTGCGGGCCACATCACCGACGCCGACATCCACGTGAACGGCTTCGACCACGTGTACCGGGTGGACGGCCTCGAGGCGCCCGGCGCCGTCGACCTGCGCTCGGTGCTCGTGCACGAGCTCGGGCACCTGCTCGGCCTCGGCCACTCCGCCGATCCGCTCGCCACGATGGCGCCCTCCGTCTCCGGCAAGCGCGCGCGCAAGGCCGAGCGCGACGACGAGCTCGGCGTCGCGAAGCGGTACCCGGCCACCTCCGGGGCGGCGCGGGGCCCGGACGCGCGGTCTTCGGGGGCGGGCAGCGGGGTATGGAACTCGCCCCCGCCGAGCTCACCGGTGGCGGCGGGGCGGTAGAGCATGGGCAGCATGTCGTAGGGGGG
>CAZHGG010000741.1:0-3720 GCA_964531755.1 uncultured Polyangiaceae bacterium | reverse complement strand
CGAGGTGAAGGGGACGCCCTTCGTCGAGCGCGAGCCGGAGCGCGAGCCGGAGCGACGCGCCCGGCGCGAGGAGCACCAGCCCCGGCTTCTCGTCGTGCAGGTAGGCGATGGGGTCGCCCTGGGCCTCCACCGCGACCGTGTGGCGCGGCTCTTCGCTCGTCGTGATCGACTTGCGCGTACGCCACCCCCAGAGCGTGGGATCGTCAGGGGCGTCGCCGGCCGAGAAGACCTTGCCGCTGCGCCGACCGCGCAGCGCATGCCCCTTGCCCGACCGGAGGGCCTGCGCCGTCAGGTCGAGGTAGCGGCGCCAGTGGGCCTCGTCCGCAACGTGCGCGACGTGAGTGCGCGTCGCGCTGCGGAGAGCTGCCGTCGCGCGCGCACGCATCCCGGCGACCTCTTCCTCCGTCGCCGCGTCCACGTCTCGCAGGAAGCGGAAGAACGCGTCGAGGCCGAGCGCTGCGGGCCCGAGCACCTCCGCGGCCCGGCCGTCGACACCGAGCCCCCACCGTCCCGCGGCGTCGCGCTCCATCTGCGGAAGCTTCGGGAGGTTCTCGTCGTACTTCGCCGCCCACCACTGGATGAACCGGGCCATGCCGCGCGCGCTCTCCCCTCGTCTCCCGCGGGCCGCGGCGCAGTCGGCTCCGACGTCGAGGCGCGGTGTCGGGTGCACGTCGAGGTCGAGCATCTCCACCCGGTTGCGCACCGACGGCTCGTCGGGGAGGGTCTCGCCGCTCGACGCGATGACGCCCTGGGAGCGGTTGAGCGCGAGCGTACCGCCCCGCGCACGCCCCTTGATCTGTCCCGTCTCCTCGAAGTGCATCGGCAGGACGGCGATGCACTTCCCCATGCTCTCGGGCGCGCGCTGCAGGTCGTCGAACTGGAGAAGCGCGTCACGCGCGCAAGACATGGTCTCGACCATGCCCTGCACGGTCGCCACCCTCGCTCGCCACGAAAGCAGCGGCCCCCGGCGCGAAAACGATGGCCCGAAGCACTGCGCGAAGACGGCGATCGTCTCGCTCTTGCCGAGGCCCGTGCGTCCGGTGAGATGCAGCGCCGACCGCGCTCCTCCCATCGCGGCGCGCACGGTCATGCCCAGCAGCACAGCGAACACCTCCGCGGGCTCGTGCGACAGGAGGTAGATCAGCGCCCCGACGTCGCGCTGAACGTCGAGGCCCGCGAGCGGCGGGAAACGGAACCGGCTGCAACGCTCGACCGGAGGCTCCGCGCGCAGGCCTGCGACGTTGCCGCGGGCGTCGATGGCTCCACCGCCCGTGTCGTCAGCGTTGAGGTACACCGGACGCCCCTCGTGCCGCGCCCACCCGATGAAGCGGTAGCGGTAGCGGTTCACGGGCGACGGGCTCATCGCCTCGATCGCACGGCGTACGTGCTCACGCGTCGCGCGCCCGTACGCGCCGAGGCCTGGCCGGGCGATGTGCAGCTCGTGCCAGTTGCCTGCCCCCCATTGCTCGGAGGACACCTCGATACGGAAGGGAGACCCGACGACGCGGCAGACTGAGAGCACGTACACCGTCGGACACGGCTACGCGTCGGTGCTGTCGATGTCCATCAACACCTCGACGAGCACCGCAGAGAACTCGCAGAGCGTGTCGACGACGACGCGCTCCCGGTCGGTACCCGGGTGAACGGTCGTCTCCATCCACGTCCGCCCGGGCTCCATGAAGTACGTCACCTCGTCGACGGTCGCCTCGCGGTGATGCTCCTGGCGGTCGCTCTCGGCGGTGCGACGCCGGGCCTCTCGCTCCGCCTGAAGCGCCACCTTCTGCCGCTCGCGCTCCTCGCGACGCGCCGCTGCATCCGCGCGCTCCTGCGCGCGCTTCGCGTCGTTGGCCGCGCGCTTCCTCGCCCACCGTACGCCGTCGATCGCCTTGCGCCACGCGGTGAGCTTGAACCCTTCAATGGCCTTCGCGGCGTCGACGGCGATGCTGAACGACGCGGGGTCTTCATCCTCCATCGTCACCGCCGCTTCGAGCGCGCGACGCTCGAAGAGCAGCCCGGGCTGCTTCTCGTCCGCCGCCTTGGCAATGAGGTCGCCGAGGTCGATGCCGAGCGCCGGTGCGGGAGCGTCGACGGGAGGCTCCGTCGTTGCGGCGCCGTTCGCCGACGCAGGGGCGGGAGCGTCGCCATCCCGAGCCATCTCCGCCGCGCGCTGCCACAGCTCCTCCCCGATCGCCGCGCGCCAGTGCGAGAGACGCAGGTGGGCGCAGTGGGAGTGCTTGCAGATCGGCAACGTGTAGGGGTGCCCGTCGGTCGGCGGCAGGAGCGCGCACGATCCACCCGCGCGCTCCGCCGTCAGGTCGGGGTTGGAGTGCTGCGCGTCGTTGATGCAGAGCACCGCCCACTTCCCGCCCCCGAGATGCTGGCCGAGCAGCCCGCGCAGGTGGAGCGCGATCGGCCACGGGTCGCGCGGAAGATCACCGCCCACGGCCTTCCGAGGGCGCCGCGGGCCGCCACCGCCACCCTTCGCCCCCGCGGGCTCCACCGTCTTCACGTCGAGCTCGCGCTCGATCCGGGCGAAGTCCTCGGGGCTCACGGCGTGGGGGCTCTTCCAGGTGTCGTCGGTCTGCATCAGTACTCCGTGAGCGCGCGAAACTGCGCGTCGAGGTTGGCGGGATCGGTTCCGAGGAAGTGGGTGCCGGGCGTGCTCGCGCGCAGCCACCGGCCGTTGACGGGCACGCAGTAGAGGTTTCCGGGCCCCTTGCGACGCAGATCATCCTGTTTGGGGAACACCGCATCGAAGGCGCCGCCGTCGGTGATGTGGCGCAGGCCCGCATCACGCACGAGCGCCAGCATCACCCCGCGCGCTCGTGCCGCGGAGACGCCGGGCGGAAGCACGAGGTGCAGCCAGAAGCCCGCGCCGCCGCGAGACGTGTTGGCGAGGAAGCGCACGCCGCGGCGCGCGCACGCCGCCGCGAGCGCGTCGAGGTCCGCGCGCGGGTCCGCTGCGGATCTGGCGTTGCCGAGGTGGTCGTCGAAGTCGACGCTCACCGTCGCCGTCGAGCCGTCGGGGCGCAGCGGATAGAACCCGATGGTGATCTCCCCGCGCACGTGGCGCTCCACGGCGTCGACGGTGAGGGGCACGTCTTCGCTGCGCTGCTCGTCGTCGAGCCACTTCCGCACCGGCCGCCAGTTCCCGACGCGCCAGGTGTCGGGGCGCCCCTTCGCCCGGCAGAACTCGTTGAGACGTTGCACCTCGACCTCGTCGTCGAGGCGACGCGCGAACACGTCGGTGCGCGGACGAAACGTCTGGAGAAGCGCGAGCGCGATCTGGCGGTCCATCGTGCTCATTCGCTCGCGCCCCCCTTCGCGCGCGCCACGGCCGCGATGGCCTCGTCGACGCTCCGCACGATGCAGGCGAAGCCGCCGAAGCGACGCACGAGAGCGAGCCACTGGAGCTGCTCAGGCGTCGCCCGGCCGGTGCGCGTCTTCACCTCGAAGGCGACGAAGCGCCCCGCGGGCAGGAGAACACCCACGAAGTCGGCGCTGCCGTTGGCGAGGCCGTACTTCACGACCGATACGGACTTGCCGTCCCAATACTCCGTGAGCCCGACGTTGTTCCGCCACAGGACGATGTCTTCCCGCTGACCGAGAGCCAGCCGGATCGCGTCCATCAACGCCGCCTCGTCCGCCGGCGGAGCCTCACGCCGCGCCTCTTGCACGCCACGCCCGTGGCCCGGGTTGTTCTTCCTCGCGAAGGTCATG
>CAZHGG010000740.1:0-3721 GCA_964531755.1 uncultured Polyangiaceae bacterium | reverse complement strand
GGCCGCGTCGCCCGGCGGACCCGCGTCGGGGCCCGCCGCGTCGACCCGTGTCGCCGTGTCCGGAGCGCCGCCGTCCTCGGGCGGGTCGGCGCTGGGCTCGCTCCCGCAGCCTGCCACGAGGACCGCCAGCGCCGTGACGCTTCGCCAGGTTCGCATCCCCAGAGGCTACCACCGCGGCGGCGCGCCGCGCGCAGCGCGCGCGCGCCTCGCGCTCCAGGCGCTCCGCCTCGCGAAACAGCGCCGCGAGGGCGGCCTTTCGCGGCACGAACGCGCGCGCCGCGACGTGATCCGCCGCCCACGGGACGCGCCCCGCGAGGCGGGCCGCGCGGTAGGCCCGTGAGCTCACCGGGAGGCCGGTGTACGCGCAGACCAAGTCCGCCCGATCGCCGTCGTCGCGCGGCTTCGTCGTCTCGACGTAGTGCCACACGCCCCGCCGGCGCACGAGGTAGCGGCCGTCCGCGAGCGGGCGCACGTCCGGCGCGCGCCGCGCGGGCTCGGGCGTGCGACGCAGGAGCGCGGTCTCGGGGCACACGTAGTAGCCCCGCCGGTAGCGGCCGAGCGGGCTCACGCCGCGTCGCAGGTGGCCGTACATCACGCCGTCGAGCGTGAAGACGCGCGCGGCGACGTAGTCGAACACGTGGTCGCGCACGTGCTTCTTCACGGCGCTGTCGGCCGAGAGGTGCTCGGCCAGCTCCGAGTACACGAGCCGCCACGGGCGGCCCACCTGGCGATCGAGCCAGCGCCGGAGCGGCGCGAGGTTCTCGTTCAGCGAACGCTCCGCGTACGCGCCCCCGAGGGGCTCGACGCGCGGCGAGTCCTCGAGGCGGCGGGGCGCGAGGCGGGCGCGCGGGTAGGGGGGCGCGCGCCGCGAGCGGCAGCCGCGGTACGCGCGCGGGCGCTCGAGCAGCAGCTCGAACATGTCGGCTCTCATGGGGATCTCCCTCGACGGCGCGGGGCCGTCGAGCGCTTCGGTGGTCGGTGGAGAAAGCGTGCATAATGCACGCAGTGGAGGCTCCACGACCGCGCGGGGGCGCGAGGCGAGGAGCTATCCGCGGCGAGGGGGGCGGGGCGCGAGGGGCGTGAGCGGGGAGGGCATCGGCTCGGCCTTGGACGGCCCGCGCCTCGGAAGATTCACGCGCGCGCCGCTACTCGCTGGTCGCGCTCTGGAGCGCGACGAAGTACGGCGCCCCGGTCGTCGCTGGGAGCGACAGCGTGACCGCGCTCTCGGGCGCCCCGGCCGTCAGCGGCACCGGCAGGTCGAACGCCGCCGTCGCGAAGCCCTTCTCCGGCGTGCTCGGGCGATCGACCTTCACGAACGGCACCTCGACGCCGGCCTGGTCGCTCGCGGCGCCGCCGCGCGCGACCACGGCGATCCCGAGGGGGGAGCGCAGAGGAGGCTCGCCGCCGCCCGGCGCGCCGGTCAAGAGGCGCAGGCGCAGCGTGAGGGTCTTCTTGCCTCCGGGCACGCGCAGCGCGAGGCGCTCGCCGCTCCGCGCGATCCAGCACGCGGCCTTCTCGCAGCCGTCCTCGGCGCGGCCGCGCGTCGACGACGCCGAGCGCCACGCGGGCTCGTCGCGCTCGAAGTCGTAGGCCGCGGTGGCGGGGCCCACCTTCGCGAAGACGCCCGCGAGCGGCAGCTCCGCGCGGTTCTTGCTGGGATCCGTCACGGCGAGCGCACCGCTCGGATCGGCGAGCGGCTCCCAGCTCGCGGTCTTCACGCGGACGCCCGCGACCCAGGGCGTCTCGGCGAGCGTGAGGAGCGCGACCGTGGCGCCGGCGGGCTTGGCCGCCTCGGGGATCGTGAGGTCCCGCTCGAAGACCGTCTCCGAGAACCGCGCGGCCGCCTCCTCCCACGGCGGCACGGGCGTGCCCGGGAGCCACGAAGGGGCGGTCGCGTCTTTCCTCGCCGCGCCCGTGAGCGCCTCGGCGGGTCCGCTCCCGCGCGTGCGCTCTCCCGTCACGGTCGTGGGCGCGCCGCTCGCGTCGAGCGCGAGGGTCAGCGTGACGCGCTCGGGGGTGGGCTCGGTGACGCTCCAGGTGAGGGTGACCGCGCCGTCGCTCGTGGTGGTCGTGTTGCGGCGCACCACGCCGGCCGCCTGCGTCCAGGCCACGAGCTCCTTCAGCTCGTTGCGGACGAAATCGAGCCGCACGACCTCCGCGGCGCCCCCCGCCGTGGTGAGCGCGAGCTCGTAGCTCCCCGGCGCCGGCGTGCCGGCCGGCGTGGGAGAGGGCGCGGGCGTCGACGAGCTCGCGCACGCGGCGAGCGCGGCGAGCGCCGTGAGCATGAGCGCGTGTTGGGTGCGAGACGGGGAAGTTCGCGGCTTCATGGCGCAGAGTCTTGCACGGGACGCGCCGCCGCGCCGCTCGCGCCGCTCACCGCCGCGCCCGGCCGAGGTCTCTCCCCGCCGGCAGCCGCGCGCGGAAGCCGTCCGTCCGAAACCCGGCCACGATGCGCGCCCGGTCGAGGCCGAGGCGCCGCGCGAGCTCAGTCGTCGGACCGTCACCGCGGAGCTCGAGGTGCGCGCCCCCGCCGAGGCCCCACTTCACGCGGTGATCGACGTCGATGCGCGTGCGGAGCAGGCGGCCTGCCCGTTCCGTGTAGGTTACAACAGGTTGCCCGGCGAGCGTCGGCCCCGAGGGCCCAGGCAGCCGCAGGGTGAGCTCGTCGGCGAGGCGCACCGAGGCCTCGCCGGTCGTGAACGTCGTCTCGATCGGCGTGACGTATTTCGGGTAGCCCCACAGCTCCACGCCCGCCGCGCGCGCGGCCTCGGTCGTGACGGGGAGGGAGGCCACCCAGATGCCCTGGTCGTCTTGCGCGCCCATGTCGCGCGCCAGGGTCACCAGCGACGGGCTCGCTCCGACCTTCCGACACTGCACGCCGAGGCCCACCTCGCCGTACGCGCCCACGGTGCTGTCGCGGTACTCCCACACGTAGATCGCCGCGAACGCCCGCCCGAACACTGGCCACGGCTCGATCGCGCGGTCCCGCCCCACCACGTCGCGCGCGCGCTCGAGGTCGACCGCGAAGAACACGCCGAACTGGGAGGCGTCGCGGTACAAGATGGGCAGCTCGCACGGCCCCGCGCTGGTGTCGTGCGGGGCGCGGTCGCAGGCGTCGAGGAAGGCGTCGGGGGCGGGCATTGGGCTCATCGTCGCACCGGCGCGCGCCGCCCGCGCCGAGAGCGTCGCGCGCGGACGCGTCAAGCGCCAGGCGGCCCTGTAACCGGAGCTTCACACGGGTGGTTCAACCAGTTTACCACTACTCGGACCGGGAGACCCTTGCGCTGCGGAAGAATGGCGCCCCGCACCGTGGCTCGACCGTTGCAGTCGAGCTCGGCATGCGCTGTTCATCGCCTCCCCTCCGCTCCGCCGGCTCCCTGCTGCCCCTGGGCGGCGCCCTCGTCGTCACCTCCCTCGTCCACGCCGCGCGCGCGGAACCCACGCCCGCAGAGACCGTCCCGTTCGCGCCCGCGGGCGGCACGGCGATCACCGTCCCGTTCGGCCCCGGGGCCGGACCGTCGGGCATACCAGCTCCAACGCCCCACAGGGGCACCGCGCCAGGGATCTCGACGGGGGAACCGCCATGCTGCTCGCTGAAAGCCTGAACCGCCTCGGCACAGAGACGGCATTCGAGGTGCTGGCCCGCGCCGCCGAGTTGCAGCGGCAGGGCCGTGACATCGTCAACCTCGGCATCGGCCAACCCGACTTCAAGACGCCCGCC
>CAZHGG010000739.1:0-3724 GCA_964531755.1 uncultured Polyangiaceae bacterium | reverse complement strand
CTGCCCGGCGTCCTCCGCATGCGCGCGGGCCGCATGCTCGCGCGGAGCCAGTAGCTCCTCGAGGCGCGCTACTCCAGGCGCTCCTTCGCCACGTCGATGCCGCGGAGCGCCTCCTCGGCGACCGCCAGGAAATCGCTCGCGGTGATCATCCCCACGAGCGCCCCGTCCTCGGCGATCACGGGCAACGAATGGATGCCCGTGTCGAGCATCACACGGGCGGCCGTGTGGGCGTGGGTGGTCGCGTGCACGGTCTTGACGGGCGTGCGCATCACGGCCCCGACGGGATCCGTGCGGTTCTTGTCCCCCGCGAGCGCGTTCAAGAGATCTCGGTCCGAGACCAAGCCGACCAGGTGGTGCCGGCCGTCGACCACCGGGAGGTGGTGCACGCGCGCGGTCGCCATGAGCATCATGGCCTTGGCGATGGGCTCGCCCTCGCGGATGGAGAGGACATCGGTGATCATCAGCTCGTCGACCTGCCGGTGGTGACGGTGCATGGGCGGCTCCTCGTGTCGGGTCGTCTCGGCGCGTCGGGCATGTGTCGCGCGGCGCGCCACAAGCAGAGCACAGGCTCCCGGGCCGCTCAATCGGCGTGGAACGGGGCGCGCTCCTCCGCGTGCGCGCGGAGCAACGCGGCGGGCTTGAAGCGCTCGCCGAAGCGCGCCTCGTACCCTCGCAGGCGCCGCAGCAGCTCGACCGCGCCAAGGGTGTCCGCGTACCGGAAGGGGCCGCCGCGCAGGGCGGGGAAGCCGAGGCCCAACACCGCGCCCACGTCCCCGTCGCGGGTGGAGCGGAGCACGCCCTCCTCGAGGCAGCGGACGGCCTCGTTCACGAGCGGCAGGGCGCAGCGCATCTGCAGCTCCTCCGCCGCGAGGCGCTTGCTGGGCTCGACCCCGATGATCTCGTAAATCGTCGGATCGACATGCTTTCCTGGTGTGCGGCCCGTGTACGAGTAGAAGCCGAGGCCGCTCTTGCGGCCGAGCCGCCCGCGCGCGACGAGCCGCTCGATCCCCGCGGGCGCGCGCATGCGATCGCCGTACGCGGCGGCGGTGCGGGTCGCCACGCGGGCGCACACGTCGAGGCCGATCTCGTCGAGCAGGCGGAGCGGCCCCACCGGGAAGCCCCACGCCACGAGCGCCGCGTCGATGTCGTCGATGGCCACGCCCTCCGCGAGCAGGTAGGCCGCCTCGTTGAGGTAGGGCGTGAGGGTGCGGGTGGTGAAGAAGCCGGTGCCGTCTTTCACGACGATGACCGTCTTGCCCTGGCGCTTGCCGAGCGCCACCGCGGCGGCGACCGCGTCGTCGCCCGTGCGCTCGCCGCGGACGACCTCGAGCAGCGGCATGCGGTGCACCGGGTGCGCGTAGTGCATGCCCACCACGCGCTCGGGCCGGGCGGCGCCCTCCGCGATGCGCGTGATCGGCACCGACGAGGTGCACGAGCCGATGACGCAGCCGGGGCTCGCCGCCTCGATCTCGCGGACGACGCGCCGCTTGAGCTCGAGGTCCTCGAACACCGCCTCGACCACGAGCCCCGCGCGCCCGAGGCCCTCGTAGCCCGCGCCGCCGGCCACCCGCGCCAGGATCCGCGCGGGCTCCGCCGGCGCGATCCGCCCTCGCGCGGCCCACGTGTCGAGCAGCGCCCGGATGTGGCGCCGCGCCCCGGCGAGCGCCGCGCTGTCGAGATCGCTCAGCCTCACCGGGAGGCCCGCGAGCGCGGTGACGTACGCGATGCCCGCGCCCATGACGCCCGCGCCGACCACGGCGACCTCGCCCGGCGCCTCGGCCGTCGCGCTCGCGCCCGCGTCGAGGCCGGTGTCCTTCTTCAGCGCCGTGGTGGCGAAGAACAGCGTCATCAGCTGCTTGGCCACGTCGCCCACCACGAGCTCGCCGAAGGCCTGGGCCTCGAGCGCCGCAGAAGCCTCGAGCCCCTTGCGCGCGTGCCGCTCGAGCACGTCGAGGATGCGCTCGGGCGCCGGGTAGAGCCCTCGCGTCTTCGCGCGGAGGTCGGCCCGGGCCTTCGCGAAGAGCACGCGGGTCCCGAGCGCGTTCCGCTCGAGGAGCAAGGTGCGCAGCGCCTCCTTCGGGGCGGCGCGAGGGAGCCACCGGCGCGCCGCGCGCTTCTCCCGGGCCACCGCGAGCGCGCGCGCGACCGCGGCCTCGAGGAGGTCCCCCTCCGCGCAGACCTCGTCGATGAGCCCGAGCTGCAGGGCCTCCTCTGCGCTCACGCTGCGCCCGGTGAGGCCGAGCTCGAGGGCCCGCGCGAGGCCGGCGCGGTCGGCGAGGCGCTGCAGGCCGTTCGAGAACGGCAGGAGGCCGAGCTTCACCTCAGGCAGGCCGAAGCAGGTGCGCGGATCGCGCGTGGCCACCACCGCCCGCGCCGCGAGGGCGAGCTCGAAGCCGCCGCCGAGCGCCGCCCCGTGGACAGCCACGACCACCGGGTGGCCCGTGGTGAGCTCGGCGAGTCGCCGGGCGAGCTCGGCCGCGAGGTCGCGCGCCTCGGCCGCCACCCGCACGCCCCGGAGGTGCCCGATGTCGGCCCCGGCCACGAACGAGCCCGGCTTGCCGCTGCGCACGACGATCGCGAGCACGCTCGAGTCGACGCGCAGCGCCCGAAGCGCCGTCGCGAGGTCGTCGCCGAGGTCGGGGCCCAGCACGTTCAACGGGCGCTCGGGGTCGTCGATCGTGACGATCGCCACGTGGTCGTCGCGCACCGCCACGGACACCTTGGGCGTGCGCGGGGCACCCGCGCGCCCCGCCGGGGTCGCCCCCGAGCTCACCGGGGGCGGGCCGCGGGGCAGGAAGGGAGGGCGGGCATGGTGAGACTATCGGGCACGCTGGCGCGTCGCGTCAACCTTCATGGCGACAGCTCACCCGCGGCTCGGGCCCGCCAGCGACCGCCCCGGTTCACGACCAGGTGCCGAAAATCACGAAAGATTTCGACAATGAGTAGCCTCTGATCGGAGTCTCGTGCGTGGCGAGACAAAGTGTGATAGGGGGCCCAACAGGGTGTGCGGCGAAGCGCGCCTTCCGGGAGCCCAACGGCGGGCCCCGGTCGCCCTCCTCGACAGGTGCACGATGCCCACGCTCTCGGAAGTACTCACGAACGAAGCCAAGAAGAGCCAAGTGATCAAAGACTGCTGCGAGCTCATCGACGCAGAGGTGAAGGACAAGAGCGGGATCTCGGGGCTCGCGATCAAGGCCGGCTTCAGCGCCGTGAAGGGCATCAAGCCGGGCTTCGTCGAGCACGCCGTCGAGGACCTCCTCCCCGAGTTTGCGCGCGTCCTCGACCCGCTCTTCCAAGACGCGAAGGGCCAGAGCCGCACCGCCCACGAGCACTTCTCGGCGCACTCCGGCAAGGTCGCCGACGCCCTCCTGCAGATCACCGACGCGAAGGCCACCCGCGCCAAGAACACGATCGCGAAGGGCGCCTACGAGAAGCTCCGCGGCACCGCCAAGAAGAACGTCGAGGCCGCGGCGCCGCGCCTCGGCAAGATGATCGACAAGTACACCTGAGCGCTGCCCCAGGCCGGGCCAAGCCTCGCCGCGTTGCGGCCGAGGTTGACGAAGGGAGCCACGTCCCGATGATGTCGGGGTGGCTCCCTTTGCGCGTCGTGGCCCGTGGCTCTCTCCGCCCGGGCTCGCGCTCGTCGCCGCGCTCGCGTCGTGCGCGCCCGGTCGGACGGTCCCGCCGGCCGCGCCGGATCGGGCGGCCGCGCCGGTCGCGTCGG
>CAZHGG010000738.1:0-3727 GCA_964531755.1 uncultured Polyangiaceae bacterium | reverse complement strand
CGTGGGCGTGGCGATGGGCACCGGCGCCGACGTGGCGGTGGAGGCCGGCGACGTGGTCTCGATGCGCGGCGAGCTCGTCGCCGTAGTCGACGCCATCCGCCTCGCGCGGGCCACCCGGCGGGTCATCCAGGAGAACTTCTTCTGGGCGTACGCCTACAACGCGGCCCTCGTGCCGCTCGCCGCCGGCGCGCTCGAGCCCGCGTTCGGCGTGTCCCTCTCGCCCATGCTGGCCGCGGGGGCCATGACGCTGAGCAGCCTGTTCGTGCTGGGCAACAGCCTCCGGCTCCGGCGCTTCGCGCGGTCGCGCTGACGGTCGCGCTCGCGGCGCGAGGGTCGCGCAGATCCGCGCAAGCATTGCGCGATTTCGCCTTGCCTCCTGGCGGTCTGCGGGTACGTTTCGCCGCATCTTGATGTCACGCGCACTCTTCGGGCTCGCTTCCTCCTTCTCGATCGCCTCGCTCGCGCTGCTCGCCGCCTGCGGCAGCACCACCACCCCCGCGACGGCCGACGCGGGAGCGCCCGCCGACGCGGGCCCCACGCCCACCGACGGCGCCACGGCCACGCCCCCGGCCCAGGGCCCGAAGCCGGCGTGGGTGAAGACCTTCGGCGGCAAGGGCGAGGACGTGAGCGCGGGCGTGTTCGTCGACCCCACCGGCAACGTGTTCCTCGGCGGGTACTTCGAGGACACCATCGACTTCGGCGGCGCGCCCCTCGTGAGCCTCGGCAAGGAGGACGCCTTCCTCGCCAAGTTCGACCCGAGCGGCAACCACGTCTGGAGCTTGCGCCTCGGCGGCGACGACATCGACGCGGTCGGCGGCATCGGCACCGACGCGGCTGGAAACCTGTATATTGCAGGTATCTTCTCCAAGGAGCTGACGCTCGGCGCCTTCAAGGCCACCTCGAAGGGCAGCACGGACGCCTTCCTCGCGCGGCTCGACAAGGACGGGGCGCCGGTGTGGGTGAAGACCTTCGGGAGCACCGGCTCGGAGATCGCCCGGTCGCTCGTGGTGTCGCCCACGGGCGACCTCACCATCGCGGGCATCCTCGAGGGCCCGGTCGACTTCGGCGGCGGCCCGGTCGCCAACAAGCGGCAAGACGGCTTCGCCGCGCGCTTCGACAAAGACGGCAACCACGTCTGGAGCCGCGTGCTCGGCGGCCCCGGCTCGGACGCGCTGCAGGCCCTCGCGGCGGGCCCGGGCGGCGACGTGTGGCTCGCCGGCATCTACCGCGAGGGCGTCGACGTCGGCACCGGGCCCCTGCCCTACGCCGAGGGCGACAAGGACAACGCCTGGGTGGTGCGCCTCGGGCCCGACGGCGCCACCAAGTGGGCGCGGGGCTTCTCGAACCCGGGGGACGACGCGGCCTCGAACATCGCCGTCGACGCCGCCGGCAACGCGGCCGTCACCTTCGCGTACCAGGGCCCCTCGTTCGACTTCGGCGCCGGCCCTCAGAAGAGCGGCGGCAGCTACGAGATGGGCCTCGCGCTGCTCGACCCGAGCGGCAAGACCACGTGGGGCAAGTCGTACGGCACCGTGAGCCCCGACGCGGCGTTCGCGGCGGCCTTCGACAACAAGGGCGGGCTCTTCGTGAGCGGCCTCTTCTCGGGCGAGCTCGACTACGGCTCCGGCCTGCTCGTCGCCTCCGGCTTCCTGAACAACTCGCTGCTCAAGTTCGACATGACGGGCAAGGCGCTCTGGGCGCGCGACATGGGCTCCACCACGCTGAACAACTACGGGTTGTTCAACAACGTGACGGTCGACCCGGTGTCGGGCGGGGCCGTGTCGACTGGCCACTACGACGGCACCTTCGACTACGGCACGGGCACACAGCCGAACCGCGGCCGGGGCGACATCTACCTCGTGAAGCTCGCGCCGTGAGCGCACGCCGAAACGCACGCAACGCCACGCAGACCTCGCGAGACAGCACCGGAGCACACATGAAGAGAGCACTCCCTTTCCTGGTCTTGAGCGCCGCCGTCGCGGGGCTGTCGGCGATCGCCGCGTGCACGGCGACGACCACGACCGCCGCCAGCGGGATGCCTCCGTGCGAGGTCCAGAGCACCCTCGTGAACCGCTGCCAGAGCTGCCACTCCGACCCGCCCAAGTTCGGCGCGCCCATGCCCCTGGTCACGCGCGGCGATCTGCTGGCGAAGAGCGCGCGCGACGGCTCGAAGACGAACGCGCAGCGCGCCGTCATCCGCATGCGGGACCCGGGCGCGCAGATGCCGCAGGCGCCGAACCCGCGCGCAACCGAGGCGGAGATCGCCGCGTTCGAGGCGTGGATCGCGGCGGGCACCCCCGAGAACACGGCCCAGTGCGCGGCGCCGCCGACCGACGCCTCCGCGCCCCTCCCGGAGGACAAGCTCGCGTGCCCCCCCGACGTCACGTTGAAGCCGCCCTCGCCCTTCGAGATGCCGCAGGACACCGAGGACGAGTACGTGTGTTACGGCGTCGACCTGCCGGGCGTCGCGCAGAAGCGGCACGTGATCGGGCTCGACGCGAAGATCGACAACCCCACCATCGTGCACCACATCCTGGTGTTCGAGGCCCCCACGAAGGAAGACGCCACGCCCCACAAGTGCAAGGACATCTTCCCCATCAACTGGAAGCTCATCTACGCGTGGGCGCCGGGCACCAAGCCCTACAACCTCCCCGCCGAGGCGGGCTATCCGCTCGACCCGGGCGCGACCACGCACTACGTGGTTCAGATCCACTACAGCAACCTGAAGAAGCTGGCCGGCCAGAAGGACTCGACCGGCGTCGACCTCTGCACCACGCCCGAGCTTCGCAAGAACGACGCCGATCTCATCGCTATCGGCGGCGCGTCCTTCACGCTGCCGCCCAAGGCGAAGACCACCATCGAGTGCTCGCTCAAGATCCCGCAGAACAAGGACAAATTCCCGATTACCGTGTTCCGCGGGTGGCCCCACATGCACCAGCTCGGCGTGAGCCTCTCCACGAAGGTGATGCACACCGACGGCAGCTCCTCGTCGCTCGGCGAGATCGGCCAGTGGGATTTCTACAACCAAATTGGCTATCCGATGAACGTGCAGATCACCGGCGGCGACACGGTGGTGACGCGGTGCACGTGGAACAACACCACGAGCGAGCGCGTGGGCTTCGGCGAGAAGACGGGCGACGAAATGTGCTATAATTTCGTGACGTATTACCCGAAGACGAACCTCCAAGCGTTCTCCGGGGTCCTCCCGGCGTCGATCTCGGAGTGCAAGGTCGTGCCGCAATAGGCTCAGGGCGCCGCGCGGCGCGTCCGTAGGCGCGCCCCGGTCACCGTTTCTTGGGCGGGGGCGCGGGCGGCGCCGCCCCGCTCGGCGCCGGCTGCGCGTCCGGTACGAAGGAGAACGGGTACGTCACGTGAACCTCCCCGCCCTCGGGCGCGGGGAAGCGGAGGGTGGAGATCACCTTCTCGACGCAGCGCAGGAGAAGAGGGTCGGGGAAGTCGGGCGGCCCCGCGCTCGCGGACCGCGCGGCCCCGTCGCGCCCGATGACGAAGCGCACGGTGATCCTCCCGGTGAGGGCGGGGTTCGCCGCGAGCGCGAGCTCGTAGCAGCGACGGATGCGGCCGGCGGAGGGCTTCACGGTCGCGAGCACCGACGAAGGCGCGAGGCGGCCGGCGAGCTCGGTGGGCTCGGGCTCCCGCGCGGCCGGCGCGTCGAGCAGGTCCTCCCGCGGGGGCGCGACCGCCTGCGCCGGAGGGGGCGGCTCCTCCT
>CAZHGG010000737.1:0-3734 GCA_964531755.1 uncultured Polyangiaceae bacterium | reverse complement strand
CGCCTGCTCGCGACCCCACGCGCCCGCGCGCACCTCAAGGCCTTCGCGCTCCAGTGGCTGGGCGCCGAGAAGATCGCCGAAGTGGAGAAGCAGCCTGCGCTCTTCCCCGAAGACTCCCCCGAGCTCCGCGCCTCCATGCGCGAGGAGACCGGCAGCTTCTTCGCGCACGTGGTGTTCGACGGGTCGCACCGCACGTCCGAGCTGCTCAGCGCGAGCTACACGTTCGTGGACGACAGGCTCGCGCGGCTCTACGGGATGCCCGCGGTGCCCGCCGGCCGCTTCGAGCGCCGCGACTACCCCGACAAGCTCCGCGCCGGCGTCATGGGCCACGCGAGCGTGCTGGGGACGCTGGCTCACTCGGACCAGAGCTCGCCAATCCGTCGGGGGCTCTTCGTCCGCCGCGCGCTGCTCTGCCAGGAGCTGCCGCCGCCGCCGCCGAACGCCGGGGGCGTGCCGAAGGTCAACCCGGGCGCCACCACGCGCGAGCGCTTCGCCCAGCACACGGCGAACGCCTCCTGCGCGAGCTGCCACCAGCACATCGACCCGGTGGGCTTCGGCTTCGAGCGCTTCGACGCGCTCGGCAAGGTGAGGGACACGGAGAACGGGAAGCCCATCGACGCGCGCGGCGACATGACCGACGTCGAGGGGCTCGGCGCCGGGACCCACGCGCCCTTCTCGAACCTGTCGGAGCTCGGGAAGACCCTGGCCGAGAGCAAGGCGGCGGAGGCGTGCATGGTCAAGCAACTTTATCGATTCACGCGCGGCGAGCGCGAGGCGAGCGTGTGCGCCACCCGGCCCTACGAGGCGCGCCTGGCCGATCGCGGGGGGGATCTCCGCGAGCTGCTCGTCGATCTCGTGTCCGCCGACGACGTGGGGGTGCGCCGATGAGCCGCGCGCTGCTCAGCCGCCGGGCCATCCTCCGCGGGCTCATGGGCTCGGCGATGCTCGCGGGGCTCCGCGGCGCGGCCCAGGCCGACGCGCCGCGAGGGGTCGCCAAGCGCATCTTGTTCTTCTACTTCCCCGACGGCGTCCCCGAGCCCGGGGGGAGCGGCGGCAAGTGGTTCCCCTCCGGCCAAGACACCTCGTTCTCGCTCTCCGAGAACTTGGCGCCGCTCGCGCGCTACAAGAACGACTCGATCTTCGTGCGCGGCCTGAGCATGGGCGGCACCGACTCCGGGAGCCACCCGGGCGGCGCGAAGAAGCTGCTCACGGCCGTCGACGGCGGCCAGGGCGAGTCGATCGATCGGTGGCTCTCGCGGAACCTCTCGGCGGCGGCGGCGGCGCCCGTCTCGCACCTCTACCTCGGCGCGATGGCCGCCCAGAACAACGCGAGCGGCGACAAGTTCATCTCGTACCCGAGCGCGGGCGTCACGGTGGCGCCGGAGGACGATCCGCGGGCCGCGTTCCAGCGGGTCTTCGGCGGCCTCACGTCGGGAGGCGGCGCGCCGAGCGGACCCGATCCCGAGGACGTGAGCGTGCTCGACTCGGCGCTCGCCGACCTCGCCGACCTGCGCAAGCGCGCGGGCGACGTCGACAAGGCGAAGCTCGAGCTGCACCTCGAGGCGCTCCGCGACGTGGAGAAGCGCGTGAAGGGCCTCGGCGCGGGCGCCCTCGGCACGTGCGAGAGCCCGAAGGTCGACCTCGCGGCGATCACGTCGAACAAGCTCTACGACGCCGCATCCTTCCCCGCGATCCTCCGCGCGCAGAGCGACGTCATGGTGCAGGCGATGGCGTGCGGGCTCACGCGGGTGGGCGTGCTCCAGTGCTCGCAGCACACGAGCGAGCTCATCATGAGCCGCTTCCCCGGCACGCCCCTCGAGCGGCCCAACTTCGACATGCGGAGCCACCAGGCCTCGCACTACGGCGATCCGTCCGACCCGAAATTCGCCGACTACACGGCGCAGCGGACGTGGTTCGTCTCGCAGGCCGCGTACGTGCTCGACCAGCTCGCCGCGAGGCCGGAGGGCGCCGGCACGATGCTCGACAACAGCCTCGTGGTGCTCTGCTCCGAGGTCTCCGACGGCAACACCCACAGCCACGACAACATGCCCTTCGTGGTGTGCGGCCGGGGCGGCGGCGCGCTGCGCGCGGGGCGCCTGCTCGACGCGAACGGGCGGCGCCACGGCGAGCTGTGGGTGGCCCTCGCGCAGGCGATGGGCGCGAGCCTCTCGAGCTTCGGCTCGGGTGGCGGCCCGCTGCCGGGGGTCCTCGCGTAGCGCTCGGTCCGCGCGCTCGGCCGCGGCGCCGCGCGGAAAATGACCGCGGTAATTCTGCCGCCGCGAGCTCAGAGCGGGGCGGTGAGCGTGACCGCGCCGCCCGCGAGCCAGCCTTCGCTCGCGAAGCCGGGCCACCCGGGGCTGTTGGTCTGGAGCCCGGCCGCGCCCGGCACGGGCTCGCCGGTCGCGCCCAGCACCGCGTCGTCGGGCAGCTCGTCGCGCATGAGCCGGTCGTCTTTCTTCGCATACCGCCGCACCAGGCGGTGGGCGAACACCTGGAGGCCCGGGCGCACCTCCACGCCGCCGAGGTGGAGCGCGAACTCGCCGCCCGCCAAGACGCCCACGCGGTCGTTGTCGACGTAGCTCGAGCGCCCCACCTGCAGCGGCACGGGCGTCGGCGTGTACGCGAGGTCGATGAAGCCGCGCCCGCGCCCCTTCCACGTGTGGCGAAGGCCGACCGCGCCGCTCAGCGTGTCGGAGAAGCCGAAGGCCTCGCCGTAGGTCTCGGCGGGGCTCTGGCCGTGGCGGTCGCGGTACGCCGACCAGTACGCGTAGCGGAGCGACGCGGCGACCGAGAGCGCGTACCCGCCGCGCACGACGGCGTCGACCTCGGCGCCGACCGACGCGCGCCACGGCATCCAGTGATAGACCTCGGCGCGCTTGGTCGACGACTCGGTGCCCGAGGGCAAGGTGGCGGTGATGTCGGTGTCGAGCGTGAACGACTCCGGCGTGTGGAGGGCGCCCGCGACGCGCACCCGCGACGTGGGGAGCCACCGCACGCCCACGTTCGGCGCGACCCCGACCTGGGTCGTCACCGCGTTGTCGAGGAGCAACGCGTCGTAGTCGGTGGTGTCGCGCACGTAGCTCCGCGAGGCGGCCGCGCTCGCGAGGCTCACCGAGAGCCCCGCGCCGAGCGCGAGGGAGGGGAGCACCTTGAACGCGGCGCCGAACGCGAGCGAGACCGCCGTCAGGCGATCGCCGGTGAGCTCCGGGCGGAGGCTGTTGCTGAACAGCGCCTCGCGCTCGTCGGGGTAGAAGCCCTGCGCAGAGCTGAAGGTGCCCACCGGGAGCATCGCGTAGGCGCCCACCGAGAGCCTGTCCTGCACCAGGTGCCGTACGACGCCGAGCGCCAGATAGGTGCGCGGACGCTGGCTCCCTCTCGCCTGCTGCCTGGGGCGCGCTGGGAACCCCGGGGGCGGACACTGGCCGCTCTGCGCGCCCGGCTCGCACCCGTCACGGAGCCACGGCGTGGGGACCACGTCGTTCGGGATGGGCGCGCGGTCGCCGCCCACCGCGTCGCGCTCGCCGACGACGAGCGGCACTTCCCCGCCGCGGCGTCCGTCGAGCGTCAGGCCGACCTGGTCCGAGACCACCGCGAACCCGAGGAGCGCCGCGTCGTCGGCGTCGGCGAGGAGCGCCGGGTTGAAGTAGGTCGAGGCGGCCCCGGCGCCGCACACCACGCCCTGCGCGCCGCCCGCACCGCCGATCGCGCCCACCGCGTCGAACACCGGCGACGCG
>CAZHGG010000736.1:0-3746 GCA_964531755.1 uncultured Polyangiaceae bacterium | reverse complement strand
ATCCAGGCCGCGTACGCCTCCCCCGTTCGCGCGCTGAGCCCCCGCGCGCGGATCGCGGCGCGGACGCGATCGAGGAGCCGTGGGGGAGGCGGCGCGGTCGGCATTCCGTCTCCCACAGCAAGGACGCGGCCAGCCGCGCGAGGGGGAAAAAGGTAGGGAATGGCGCCAGCCGCACCGTCCCGGACGACCTGGCCCTGTCCAGCCAGCGCCCGCGGCCCGCTCAGGGCGAGGTGACCGGAGTGAGCGCCTCGCGACTACGGCAGCGACGCGCAAAGGACCTGAGTCACGGCGCCACGTCGAGATCCCGCATCGCGCGCACCACGACGCCGTCCACGCTCGCCTCGAACGTGACGTCGTAGCTGCCCGGGCCCGGCGCGACGAGGAACGCGCGCACGCTCGCGGGCTCGGTGCTCGTCATCGTGACCGGCGTGCCGCCGGTGGTCTGGCCGTTGGGGAAGAGCGTGAGCCGCACGCCGGTCACCTTCGCCTTCGGGCCGGCGGCGCCGGGCACCACGCGGCAGGTCATCTCCACGCGGGCGCCGGGCTTCGCCACGGGGGGCGAGTCGAACACGAGGCGCGCGGCGCCGACGTTCACCGTCGCGCCGCTCGCGATGCCGCGCAGGTCGTCGTCGAGCTGGGCCTGGAGAAAGCGCGCCGAGTTGTCGGTGGGGTCGAGCGCGTGCGCGTCGCGCGCGAGGTTGCGCGCGCCCACGAGGTCGCCCGAGCTGCGCGCCGCCATCGCCATCGTGATCATCTCGTGCTCCGCGTCGGAGCGGAGCCGCTTGAGCTCGCTGTCGTTCGGCCAGCGTTTGAGCCCCACTCGCACGAGATCGCTCACGTTTTCGCCAGGCGGCGCGGTGTAGTGGCCGTCGCTCAGGGCCTCGCGCGTGCGCTCGACCAGCTTGTCGCGCTCGGCGCGCGCCGGGTCTTCGCGCGAGTAGCGCTCGCGCACCACGAGCGCCGCGATGCCCGCGCCCACCACGAACGCGAGCAGCGCGAAGACCACGCCCCACACCCAGCCGCGGCGTCGCTCGGCGCGCTCGGGCGGCGCCGGCGGGCCCGACGACGCGCGCGCGGGCACGTCGACCGGGGGCGGGACGGGCGCGACCACGTCGTCGAGCGTGTCCGCCACCTTCGCGAAGCTCGGGCGGCGAGGCGCGCTCATGACGCTCGGCAGCTCGAGCCCCGACGCCTCGGCGGCCTCGCTCAGCGCCTCGGCGAGCGCCTCGCCGTTCTGCGGTCGCGCGGCGGGGTCTTTCGCCAGGCAGGCCATCACGACGCGCTCGAGCGCCGGGGGGAGACCCTCGGCGCCCGGCCAGCTCCGGAGGGGCGGCGGCGGGTCGTGCACGTGCTTGAAGAGCAGGCCCACGGGCTGGTCGGCGTTGAACGGCGTGTGGCCCGCGAGCATTTGGTAGAGCATCACGGCGAGCGAGTAGACGTCGCTCGCGGGCGTGGCCGTGTCGCCCTGCGCGCACTCGGGCGAGATGTAGCGCGCGGTGCCGAAGATCGCGCCGGCGACGGTCTCCATCGAGCCGTCGGGCAGGGTGGAGCGCGCGATCCCGAAGTCGAGGACCTTCACCCAGTCGAGCGCGAGCACGTCGCGCGCGGCGCCCTCGCGACGGGCGCGGGAGACCAGCATCACGTTCTCGGGCTTGAGATCGCGGTGGATGATGCCGCGCGAGTGCCCCTCGCCGATGGCGTCGCAGATCTGCAGCGCGAACGAGACCGCGCGCGCCGGCGGCAGCTTGCCGCCCGAGGCCTCGAGGACGGCCGCGAGCGACTTGCCGTCGAGGTACTCCATCACGATGTACGAGGCGCCGTCGGGCAGCTCGCCCGTGGTGTAGACCTCCACCACGTGAGGGTGCTTCAGCTTGCCGGCGATCTTCGCCTCGCGGCAGAAGCGCTGCACGAGCTGCGAGCGGCCGAGCAGCTCGCCGTGGAGGACCTTCACCGCGACGTCGCGATCGGTGCCGCGCTGAAAGCCGCGGTAGACCCGCCCCATGGCGCCCGTGCCGATGACCTCGCGCAGCTCGATGTCGTTGGCGACGATCGCGCCCACGTAGCCCTTCTCGGCCGGCGCGACCTTCGTGAGCGGCGTCCCGTCGAGCACGCAGAACGCCGCGTCGAGATCGTACGTCGCCCCGCAGCGCGGGCAGGCCTGGGCGCCCGAGGGAATCGGTTGCACCGGCCTACGATAGCGCGCTTCGGCGTCTCAACGCGAAGTCGCGCCCGCGGGGCCGTCGCCTTCGGGCGCGGGCTCCTCCTCCCGGAGGCGGATCGGGCCAAATTTGCTGGGATCGAAGGCCACCGGGCGCTTCTCGGCGTAGAAGGCGCGCACCTTGTCCATGTCGGCCTTCACGTCGCCGGTGAGCGTGATCGCGGGGCCGAGGCCCGCGCGGCGGCGCGCGAAGTCGAGGTAGCCGGGCACCACCGGCACGCCGGCGCCCAGGGCGATGTGGTAGAAACCCGAGCGCCAGCGCTCGGCGCGGGCGCGCGTGCCCTCCGGCGGCACCACGAGCACGAGCTCGTCGTGGGCGCGAAACTGCGCGATCATCTGGTCGACCACGTGCGTGGCGTGCGAGCGATCGATCGCCACCGCGCCGAGCCGCTTCAGCGCGGGCCCCACGGGCCCCTTGACCCACGAGTCCTTGACCATCCACTCGATGCGCACGCCGATGCTGCGCGTGAGCGCGAGGAGCAGCACGCCGTCCCAGTTGCTCGTGTGGGGCACGGCGAGCATCACGTATTTCTTCTCGGCGGGGACCGGGCCCTCGAACTTCCAGCCAGCGAGGCCGAGCGCGCGCGCGCTGAGCCTGCTCGGGGTGACGCGGGTGGGCACGCGTGGAGTCTACAGGCGCGCCGGGGCGCCCGCACGTTTTCCTGCGGGCCGCTCAGCCGGCCGCGGCGACGCGCGCGCGGAGCGACGCGAGGTGCTCGCCGAAGAGGCGGCAGGCGTCGGCCGTCGTGAGGATGCCGACGAGCGCGCCATCGCTGACGACGAGCGTCGCGTCGAGGCGGCTCCGCCACATGTCGAGGAGCACGTCGGCGAGGTGCGCCTCGGGGGTGGTGGTGTGGAGCCGCTCGCCGCCGCAAAAATAGGTGGCGAGGGAGGCCTGCGTCTTCTGGCCACACTCGCGGTACACGACCTCGGCGACGCGCAGATCCGCGTCGGCGACGAGGGCGATCGGCTTGCCGCCCTCGACCACCGGCAGGTGGCGGATGCCGAAGCGCGACATCACGCTCCGCGCCTTCTCGATGGGGGTGTTCGGCTCGATCGTGAGCGGCACGGCGGTCATCGCGTGCTCGACGCGCCACTCGGTGTCGGGCGCGGCCACGCGCTCGAGCGAGCGCGCGGCGAGGTCGAGCAGATCGGTGCCGGTGAGGATGCCGACGAGCACGCCGTCGTCGACCACCGGCAGGCAGCCGATCTGGTGGTCGCGCATGAGGCGCGCGGCCGAGCTCGCGGGCGCCGCGGAGGCGATGGTCCACACGTCGCGCTGCATGAGCCGCGAGACGGGCACCGAGAGCTGGAGGCTCGAGCGCTCGTCGTCCGAGAGGGGCGTGAGCGTGCTGATGCACGCGGCGAGGAGATCGCGGTGCGTGACGAGGCCTTGGAGGTGGCCCGCGTCGTCGACGATGGGCACGTGGCGGATGTGCTTGAGGCTCATCATGGCCTCCGCGAGCGGCACGCTCTGCGTGGCGCTCAGCGTGAACACGGTCCGCGTCATGAGGTCGCGCACGAGCAC
>CAZHGG010000735.1:0-3748 GCA_964531755.1 uncultured Polyangiaceae bacterium | reverse complement strand
TCCTCGAGGCCCGCGCGGGCGACGTTCTCGGCCGCGCGCGCGAGCATGTGGTCGGCGAGCTCCGTCGCCACGACGCGCAGGCGCGGCTCGCGGGCGCAGAGCGCGAGCGGGATGCGCGCGGTGCCGGTGCCGAGGTCGAGCACCCAGAGCGGGCGCGCCCCCGCGCCCGGCGCGCCGCGGAGCCGCAGCAGGTCGTCGCAGAACGCCGCGTTCACGGCCGCGTGGTCCATCGCGTCGTAGTCGGCGGCCTCGTCCGCCGTGTCCATCACCTCGGGCTCACGCACGCGCGGCACGAGGTCCGGCGCGCCAGAGGCGCTCATCGCCCGAGCGCGATCTCGCGCTCGACGAGGGCGTCGGCCTTCTGCACGAAGGCGACGAACCCGGCGTATTCGGCGCCAGGCAACACGCGCGCGGCGGGGATGTCGATGACCCGCACGAGCCGGATGGCGTGACCCTCGACGGCGTCCTTCACCATCACGACGCGCTCCCCGTCCCGCAGGGTGCCGCCGGGCAGCTCGGCCGGCATGCGGACCGAGGACGGGACGACGATTTGGAAGTCGAGCTCGAAGTGCGACGAGGCCCCGAGCAGCAGCGGCGTCTGACGCGTGGGCAGGGTCGCCAGCTGCGCGAGGTGCAGCGGGAAGAGCGACTTCAGCGCGAAGCCCGCCCCCTCGCTCCGCACGAGCTGCGTGACCTCGGCCTTCACCTTCATCACCAGCGGCTCGCCGAGGTGGGTCATGTTCTCGAGCTGCACGTCGCGCACGCGCGCGCCGGGCAGGTTCCGCGAGAGCAGCCGCGACTCGACGAAGTCGAGCCGCTTGCCCTCGGGCACCTTGTCGAACACGCCGCGCATGCCGATGCCCACCTTGCCGGTGAACGACTGCGTGAGCTCGATCGACGCCGAGCCGTCCTCGCGCAGGTCGGCGCGCCCCTTGATGCCGATGCCGTCGCTCACGTCGGCCGCGCCCACCGCGATGGTCTCGCGCGGCGTGCCCGGGATGAGCACCACCGCCGTCTGGCCGCGCACCTCGGCGGGCACGTAGCCGTACGGCGCGAACTTGTCCTTCACGGTGAGCCACCGCACGCCCTTGCCGGTCTCGAGGCGCAGCACGAGGCTGTCGTAGCCCTCGATTTCGCTCATCTTTCCGCGCGGCGGCATGGCCAGCTTGTTCTTCGCGATGGCGAACGTGACGGGCACGCCGAGCTGCCGGAGCAGGTGCGAGAAGGCGGCCTGGCGCGAACCGCTCTTGCCCAGCACCGCGCGGCGGCCGTCGTTCTCGGGGCCGTTCTCGACGTTCTCGAGCACCCAGTCGTACGCCTTCCGGGCGAGGGCCTCGCGGTCGTTCGGGCTCGCGCCGCGCGCGATCTCGAGGGCGCGGCGGCGCAGCCGCGGATCGAGCGGCGTCTCGTCGTTCGCCACGTCCACGAGCTTCGCGAGCGTGTCCTCGAACGACTGGCCCCAGCCCACGCGCACGCTCGGCAGGAACTCGCGCGCCGACACGCTGTCGGGCTCCTCCGGCGCCGGCGGGCTCTCGTCCATGCGCCAGCGGCGCGCGACGAAGGTGCCCTTGTCGGAGAGCTTCGGCGGCGCGACCTGGCCGAGCACTTCGATCTCGAGCGGCCGATCTTTCGGCGTGATCGTGACGAACTCGCTGCGCCAGTAGCCCTTGTCCGCCTCGCGGAAGAACCAGTGGGGGCCCCGGTAGCTGCGGCCCTTGTAGCTCTCCGGGCCCGTGGGGTTGATGTGCTCGATCTCGAGGTAGTCGCCCACCTCGAGGTGCGGCATGGTGAGGGTGGGCTTGCCGGCGACGGGCTCGGGCTCGAGCACCGAGCCGTCGGGCTTGATCACCCGCAGGCGCAGGACGAGGCCGCTCGGGGGCTCCTGCTCGGACTCCTTGCCGATGGCCTCCTGCGACTGCATCTTCAAGATCTCGTGCTCGAGCATCTCGCTCGAGCCGTCGGGGTGCACCCACACGGCCGAGTAGTCGAGGACGCGCGCGGCGACGCCGTCCATGTGCTTGCCGCTCTTCTCCCAGGCCTCGAACGCCTTGATGACGGCCCGCCCGTCGATGCGGTACGGCTCGAGCGCGCTCGCGCCCTCGAGCAGCTCGACCGCCTCGCGGATGTCGCTACCCTTGCCGCCCGCCTGCAGGGTCTCGGCGAGCGCGCGGCGCAGCGCGGAGAGATCGCCCTTTGCGTAGGCGCGGTCGGCGAGCCGGAGGCGCAGCCCCGAGTCGGAGGGGTTCTTCGCGAGCGCCTTCTCGAGCTCCGCGGTGGCGGCGCTCGGATCACCGCCGCGCGTGAGGGCGTCGGCGATGCGGCCGGCGAGATCGCGGCGATCGGGCCTGCGCGCCTGGAGCTTCTTCAGCTCGGCCACGGCGGCCTTCCAGTCGCGCCGGGCGAGCGCGCGATCGATGTCGATCTCCACGTCGGGGTCGAGCCGCTTGATGCGCTCGGCCACCGCGTCGGCCTCGGCGAGCGAGCCGTCGTCGTCGAGCGCGGCGAGCAAGAGGCGCAGGGCCGACATGCTCTTCGGGAAGCGCGCGGCGAGGTCGCGGGCGACGCGCATGCGCTCGGCGCGCCAGCCGAGCTTCCCGTAGATGCGCGCGAGCTGGTCGCCGAGCTCGATCACGTCCGGGAACTCGGCCACGAGGTTGCGCATGGGCACGACCGACTCGACGAGCCCGCGCTGCTCGGCCTCGTCCAGGGTGAGCCAGGCGCGCGACACCCAGAGCTTGGGGTCGGCCGCGGCGGCCCGCTGGTGGTACATCTTCTCGCTGCGCTTACGGAGCTCGTCGGGCAAGGCCGGATCGCGGCCCACGAGCGACGCGGCGAGCTCGAGCGCGAACGGCGCCGCGTCTTTGCCGACGAGCGGCTCGAGCAGCACCGCGGCCACGTCTTGCATCGCCTCGACGCCCGCCGCGTGGGCCGCGAGGACCCGCAAGACAGGATCGATGTCGGGCTCGGCGCCTCGGGCGATCGCGGTGACGAGCGCGTCGATCGGGTTGGGGCTCGGCAGCGCGACCGCGGGGGTGAGCCCGTAGGGCTTGCCGGGGTCGAGATCGGAGGGGAGCCCGGCCGGCGTGCCGTCGCGGTTGAGCACGCGCACCGACGCGGAGTCGCCGACGATGCGCGCGAGGATTCGGTGCCGCCCCTTGCCCACGCGGACCGCGGCGCCGAACCGCTGCCACACCCCCCAGTCGCGGAGATCGCGCTCCACCACGGGCACGTCGTCGACCCACACCTTCACCGACCCCTGCACGGCGATGAGCAGCTCGCGCTCGGCCTCGGTCGTGACGTAGGTCTCCGTGTAGAAGATGCCGTCGAGGGTGGGCTCGACCGTGGTGGCGATGCAGCGGGTCTGCTCGGTCTTCAGCACGCGCGGCGTGCTGCCGCGCAGCGGGTCGGCCGGGAACGCGGCGGGCCACGGCGCGCTCTCCGCGGGGAACGAGCGGCGGCGGTCCGCCGCGGTGGCGTGCCCGAACGGCCCGGCGATGCGCAGCCCCTTGACGCAGCCCATGCGCGCCGTGACCTGCGCGTCGTAGGCTTTGTCAATCACCTTTACTTCGTCGAACGACTCGACCGCCCACCACTCGACGAGCTCGGCGACGGCGCGCCAGCCGAGCCGGCCGGGGCGCGCGACCAGGTCGTCGATGGTGGCCTTGTGCGTCTTCCACAGGTCGGCCACGGAGCCGCGGAGCGCGACGAGGCGGTGCGCGGCCATCCACGCGACGAGCTCGCGCTCGCC
>CAZHGG010000734.1:0-3761 GCA_964531755.1 uncultured Polyangiaceae bacterium | reverse complement strand
GCAATGGGCGTGCTTTACGGTCTGGAGCTGCGTTCGGCCCACCCCGGAGATCCTGCCGACGAAGCTCGACCGCGTGCGCGCATCGTCCTAGCATCGTCGGCCCCGGAGGTCACCGTGCCCTTTCAAGCCCCGATCACGATCGCCAAAGCGCTGGAGAGCATCCACCGCCACGACTTCGTCCTGCCTGCGATCCAGCGGGAGTTCGTCTGGGGAACGGACCAGATCTGCATGCTCTTCGACAGCCTCATGCGGGGGTACCCATTCGGGTCGTTCCTCTTTTGGAAGGTGAGGAAGGAGAACAGCCGCAAGTACGTGTTCTACGACTTCATCCGCGAGTACCACGAGCGCGACGCTCCGCACTGCGACGTTCTGGACCTCCAGGGCGACGGTGGCGTCACCGCGATCCTCGACGGGCAGCAGCGGCTCACCTCCCTGAACATCGGGCTGCGCGGCAGCCACGCCGAGAAGCTGCCCCACAAGCGCCGCGCGAACGACCACGCGTTCCCGAAGAAGTTCCTCTACCTCAACCTCCGCGCCGCGCCGGTCGACAAGGATCTGGGCCTCAAGTACGACCTCCGCTTCCTAACGAAGGAGCGCGCGAAGGAAGACTCCGGCGCCGAGCGCCACTGGTTCAAGGTCTCCGACATCCTCGACATGGCGCCCGGCCCGCCGCTCTTCAAGTACATCCAAAAGAGCGGCCTCGCAGAGCATGAGACCGCGTTCGAGGTGCTCGACCGTCTTCACGCGGTCACCCACCGCGACCTCCTGATCAACTTCTTCGAGGAGGAGGACCAGGACCTCGACAAGGTGCTCAACATCTTCATCCGCGTGAACAGCGGCGGCACGGTGCTTTCGTACGCCGATCTCCTCCTCAGTATTGCGACGGCGCAGTGGAAGGGCCGCGACGCGCGGCAGGAGGTGTACGGACTTGTCGACGAGATGAACAAGTCGGGCTACGGCTTCGCTTTTCCGAAGGACTTGGTCCTCAAAGCGGCGCTCGTGCTCGCAGACATCCCCGACGTCGCGTTCAAGGTCACGAACTTCAACACGGACAACATGACGAAGATCGAGTCCAAATGGGACACGATCTCGAGGTCATTGAAGCTCGGCGCGCAGCTCCTGGCCGACTTCGGATTCTCGCACCGGACCCTCACCGCCAACAACGTCCTGATTCCCATCGCCTACTACCTGATGCTGCGCGGCGTGAAGGACAACTACCTCACGCACCTCGCCGAGGCCGACGATCGGGAGAAGGTCCGCACTTGGGCGGTCCGCTCGCTCGTCAAGGCGGGCATCTGGGGCAGCGGCCTCGACACGCTGCTCCGAGCAGTGCGCGACGTGCTCTCGAAGGAGGGGAAGAGCGGGTTCCCCTTGGCGCAGGTAGAGGCCGCGATGGTGCCGCTCGGAAAGGCGCTCCGCTTCGAGGAGGACGAGCTCGATGCGCTGCTCGAGTCCGAGTACGGGCATCGCGGCACGTTCGCGATCCTCTCCTTGCTGTACCCCGGCCACGATCTCCGCAACGAGTTCCACGAGGACCACGTCTTCCCGAAGTCGCTGTTCAAGCGGAAGCAGTTGGCTGCCGCGGGTCTCTCGGCAGAGCAGGTCGAGGAGTGCCTCGCGCAGGTGAACCTCCTGCCAAATCTCCAGCTCCTCGAAGGGCCTTTCAACGTGCAGAAGTCAGCGAAGCTTCCGCACGACTGGATCAAGGGACAATTCCCTGACGAAGTCGCGCGCAACGCCTACGCAGCGAAGCACGATCTGGGGGTGATCCCCGGCGACCTCACCGGCTTCGCCGCGTTCTTCGAGGCGCGCCGAGCGCGCCTCGGGAGCAGGCTCCGCAAGCTCTTGAACGTCGGCGTCCCTGCATCGAACACTCCATGACGGTCGGCTGCTCGGTCATGCTTCGAGCGCTACGCCCCGGAGAGCTCTCGGGGGCGCTCCAACCGGGCGCCATGGGCGGTTGCACGGGTTACACGACCCCGTGCAACCGGTGCACGGGTTACGTCGCGATCGTGCAAGTCGCTTGCATGCAAGGGTTTCGGCGGGTTTCCTTGGTCCGACGGCGGTACCCATCGGGTAGGCGACAGCGCAGACCCTGCGAGCTCGTCGAGGAGAACCGATGCACACGAAGATGGGCGAGGAAGTAAAGAAGCTCTTTCCCAAGGGGAAGGCGCAGAAGACGATCGCGAACGAGTGGCTCACGCTGTGGGCGCAGCAGCACCCCGAGCCCGCAGCGTCGCAGACCATCAACACCGTCGAGTCGCGCCTCAGCGATTGCGTCAAGGGGAAGCCGTCGGGGATCAAGTTCTTCTTCAGTGATCCGGACCGACGCCTGACAACCTTCGACGTCCTCGGTGCCGGTCCGGACGACCGGGCGCGACTGAACGCCCTCGCGGACGAGGTGCTGGCGTCCGGCCGGTCGACGCGGCTCGTCGTCGACGTGACGGCCGGCCCCGACGACAGCCCGCGCGTGGAAGCCATGTTCGATGGCTTGAAGGGTCTGTTCCTGGGCCCTGCGAAGCTCACCCCGATGACGATGCTGGTGACGCGCCAGCAGTACGACAAGCTGCCGCGGAGCTTTGACATCGCCGGGATCACGGTCGAGACGCTGGCCTCCGCGAAGGCCGCCCGCTCTCGACTCGACGAGCTCGGCGCGCAGGGAGCCCTTATGGCGTCGTCGCACCCTTGCCTCCCGTTCGAGCGCTGGGCTGCCCTGCGGATCGACAACCAGGTCGCCCTCGAGCCCGCGGACGCGCTCGTGGTCTTCCGTGACAAGGGGCTGCTCGAGGCCCTGCCTCCCGTGACGCGCCCGCTGGCGCGCATGGCCGAACCCGAGCCCAAGGTCGCTCTTCCTACCGCCGATCCGGTCCGCCTTCGTGAGCTGGCTTTCGCGCTCGCGGGGGGCGAGGAGGTCGAGCTGGAGGATTGGGGCCCGACTCCGCGCGATCGATGGTCGCGAGGCAACACCCCGGTGCCCCCGGCGCGCCGCCTGGCTTGGGCTCGGCATCTCGGAGTCGAGGCGTCGGCCACGGAGAAGGAATGGGCCGAGGCCCTGCCGAAGCGGCTCTCGCCCGTTCCCTTCGCGGACCCTGGGCACCTCGAGCACATTCTCTGGCACGCGCACTACGCGCCAGCCGAGCCAGTCGCGATCCTCGACGGGGGCACCCTGCACGTGGTGAACCCGCCGGCTCACGTGCGCGGCGAGCTCGCGGAGCTCACCGCGAAGGTCCACGACATAGCGCCCACTCGGCGCTCGAAGCTCGACGAGTACTTCCTCGCGGCCGCCGCGATGACGGACGACTCGCTCTTGTCGGACCCGTTTCTGGAAGAGCTGACCACCCGCTCCGCGACGGACGAACACGATCGCCACGCACTCGGGCTCGCGCGCGTCGCTCTGCTGCTCTCGAGGCAGCTGCGCCCGCGCCCGAGCGCCCCGCTGCGGGAGTGGCGATCTGCGCTCGCCTCCCTGCTCGGAAGTCGAAGCGCTTGTGCTGCCAGCCTGCGCTTTCGGCCAATCATCAACCTCGAGGCGGGGCAGGAACGCTACTCGGCCACGTTCATTCGGGCAGGCCAGCTTGCCAGGAACGATGTCCCTTGGCTTCCGCCGGTTGGCCCCGTGACAGCCAAGCGCGACCAGGTCGTATCGCTCGTGTGGTCGAGAGGGGGTCGCGGAGAGCGGCTGAAGCAATCCGGCGCCGCCGAGGCGACATCGCGCCTGGTGCCCGAGCTTGGCGACGCCCCGGAAGGATGGGCCCACGACT
>CAZHGG010000733.1:0-3770 GCA_964531755.1 uncultured Polyangiaceae bacterium | reverse complement strand
CCGCCCTCGCGCTCTCGGCCGCGGCGGCCGTCGCGCTCGTGACGTGGGGGCAGCTCGCGGGCGCGGGCGCGGCCCCGAGCGAGCGCGCGGCGGCCCCGAGCGGTGCGAAGCGGGTCATCGTCGGCAGCAAAGACTTCAGCGAGCAGGTGATCCTCGGCGAGCTGCTGGCGCAAGAGCTCGAGGCGCGCGGCGTGGAGGTCGTGCGTCGCTTCGAGCTCGGCGGCAGCCTCTGCCACCAGGCGCTCCTCTCCGGCGAGCTCGACGTGTATCCCGAGTACACCGGCACCGCGTTCACGGCGCTGCTGCACCACCCGCCGCTCACCGATCCGGCGGAGGTGTATCGGCGCGTCACGAACGAATACCGCGCGAGGTTCGATCTCGAGGTGAGCGCGCCGCTCGGCTTCCGCAACGACTTCGCCATCCTCGTCCGCGGAGAGGACGCCCGGCGACTCCACCTGACGACCCTGAGCCAGGCCGCGGCGTTCACGCCCACCTGGCAGGCTGGATTCGGCCAAGACTTCATGTCACGGCAAGACGGCTATCCCGGGTTCGCGCGGACTTATGGCCTGCAGTTCCGCGCGCCGCCGCGCGAGATGGACCTGTCGCTCACCTACCGCGCGCTCGCCGAGCGGCAGGTGGACCTCATCGCCGGCGACTCCACGAACGGCCTCATCGACGCCCTCGACCTCGCGGCGCTCGAGGACGATCGCCGGTATTTTCCGCCCTACCAGGCGGTGTTCGTGGCGCGCCGCCGGGCGCTCGCCGAGGTGCCCGCGCTCGCCGCTGCCCTCGCCGCGCTCGGGGGCGCGCTGCCCACCGCGACGATGCGGCGCCTGAACCACGAGGTCGACGGCGACAAACGCCTCCCTGCGGACGTCGCGCGCGCGTGGCGGGCCTCCCGCGAGGGGCTCCCCCGCGGCCGCGACGCGGGCGGCCCGTGAGATGATTCCCGTGCCTTCACGCTCCCTCGACCGCGCCTTCGGAGACACCGTATGATCGAAAACCGGCTGGTCACTCTCGTCAATCCCAACTTCGTCAAGCCCGGGGTGACGCCCTATGCCCTGGACATCCTCTGCTCTCACCTCGAGGCGGCGGGCTTCGAGGTGGAGGTCCTCGACCTGACGTTCTGCGAGGGCGACTGGGGCTTCGACCGCTATTTCGCCGCGCGCCGCCCCCTGCTGGTGGGCGTCACGTTGCGCAACGCCTGCAGCGTGCAGCCGCAGGAGCAGCGCGTGTTTCTCCCCGATCACCGGGAGGTGCTCGACGCCATCCGCGCCGCCACCGACGCGCCCATCGTCCTCGGCGGCGCCGGCTTCTCCTCCATGCCCTACGCCGCCATGGAGTACTTCGGCGTGCCGTTTGGCGTGAAGGGGCCCGGGGAGCTCGTCCTCTGCGAGCTCGCGGCCGCGCTCGCGACGGGGCGCCGCCCCGAGAGCGTCCCGGGGCTGCTCCTCTACGACGGGCGCACGGTGAGGCCCTCCGGCCAGGGCCTGCTCCCTCGCGCGGGGAGCAGCCTCGGCGTCGAGGTGGCCGCGCGCTATCAGCGCCGCTCGGGCGTGCCGTATCGCGTGGACAACCGGGTGTATTACGACCGCGGCGGCCTCGGGAACGTCCTCACCAAGAACGGTTGCCCGCTGTCCTGCAACCACTGCCTCGAGCCCGACGCGAAGGGCGTGGTGATCGCGCGGCGAGACGTCACGGCCGTCGCCGACGAGCTCGAGTCGCTGGTGGCGCAGGGCATCCGCGACGTCCACACGACCGACAGCGAGTTCAACCTCGCGCCTCGGCACGCGAAGGCGCTGCTGCGCGAGCTCGTCCGCCGGCGCGCGGGCGGCGGCCCCCTCTCCGAGCTGCGGCTGTGGATCTACGCCCACCCGGTGCCGTTCGACGCGGAGCTCGCCGATCTCCTGGCCGAGGCCGGCTGCAAGGGGGTGTCGCTCTCGGCCGAGCACATGTGCCGCGAGGACCTCGCCGTGTGGGGCGACTCCCTCGGCGGGGCCGGGCTCAGCTACACGCTCGCGGACGTGCAGCGGGTGACGCGGCTGCTCTCCGACCGTGGGATCATCATCACCACCGAGCTCTTGCTCGGCCTGCCTGGCGAGAACCTGGACACCCTGCGACGGACCCTCGACGCCACGCTCGCGCTGCCCACGACCGTCATCGGGTATACGCTCGGACTCCAGGTCTTCCCGTACGCCCCCCTCGGCGCGCGGTTCGCCGCGGAGTCGCGGGGCAGGAACGTGATCGCCGGGCTCCAGTCGAACACCGCGCGCGGCCCCATCCTGCTGCGGCCCCTCGCGGACTGCGCCTCGTATACCGACTACGAGCGCCAGTTCTGGTTCGACGAGGAGGGGCGGATTCGCCCGGTGTTCTACTTCTCGCCGGACCTCCCCGAGCACGCCGACACGATCGCCCGCCCCGACGGCCGGTGGGTCGAGACCATCCGGTGGATCCACGACTACGTGCCGACCTCCGAGCACTACCGCGTCGCGCTCCCCACGATCGCGGGCGACGGCGGCGACGACAACAACTACGCGGACAACCCGTTCCTCAAGCACGCTGTCGCGCTCGGCTACAAGGGCGCCTACTACTCGTGGTGGCGAGACCGCGAGCGCATCCTCGCCGAGGCGCGCGAGGCCGGCCTCACCGCCGCGGGGTGAGTTGGCCGGGCTACGCGTCGGCGCCGAGCGGCAGGAGCGCGCCGGCGAGCGCCCGGTCCACGAAGAGCCGGAGCTCCCGGCGGCCGAGCGCCTGGCCGAGGACGAACACGCGGTAGTGGACGGCGCCGCCGAGCGCGTCGAGCAGGTAGGCCACGTCGACGTGGCGAGGCAGCTCACCCCGCGCGATCGCGCGCTCGACGAGGCCTCGCGGGAGCTTCTTGCGCTCCGCGCGCACCTGCCTCACGAGCTCGGCCAGCTCCGGATCGTCGCCCTCGGCGAAGATGAGCCGGAGCAGGCCTCGCCCGATGGGCGACGCGAGCTTCTTCGCCAGCGAGGCGAAGTACAGCACGAGGTCCTCGCGCACGGAGCCCGTGTCGGGCACCACGGTCTGCCGCGCCACGGTGTCGGCGAACGCCGCGCGAACCAGCTCCGCCCGCGTGGGCCAGCGGCGGTACACCGTGGTCTTCGCGACGCCTGCGCGGGCCGCCACGGCCTCGATGGAGAGCGCGCGGTAGCCGGTGGTCACGAGCTCGTCGATGGTCGCGGCGAGCACGGCCGACACGACGCGCGCGCTCCGCCCGCCCGTCCGCCGCTCCCGCTCCACCTCGCCCCGCACGCTCGCGCTCACCCGGCACCTCCCCCGCGATTGTTGGCCCAAGCTCGAGCAAACGCAACCACGAGTTGCGTTAGCGCGGGCCAGGCGCTATGACCGGATCGCTACCCTTCGTAGCGTTAGCGAGGATCCCGTGTCCGCTGTCACGACCGCCCCCGCCGCCGAGGGGGCCCCCGCAGGAGCCGCGCCCGCAGAGCCCGCGCCGAAGGCGAAGGCCGCGGGCCGCGGGCCCATGGTGCTCGGCGCGCTGCTCGCGCTCGCGCTCGGTGGCGCGGGGTACGGGTACGTCACCCACCACGGGCGCGAGCGCACCGACGACGCCCAGATCGACGCCGAGGTGGTGGCGGTGCCCGCGCGCGCGGCCGGGCTGGTGCTCAAGGTCGCCTTCGTCGAGAACCAGCGGGTGACCCAGGGGGACGTGCTGGCGGAGCTCGACCCGGCGCCGGCGCGCGCCCGGCTCGCCCAGGCCGACGCGGCGCTCGCGACGGCGAAGGCCG
>CAZHGG010000732.1:0-3783 GCA_964531755.1 uncultured Polyangiaceae bacterium | reverse complement strand
GGCGAGGCCGGGCTCGAGGATGTCGCCCGTGTTCGGCGTGAGCTTCACCAGGACGGGCGTGCGGGCGAACTCCTTCGTCCAGCTCGTGATCTCTTGGAGCAGCTTGGGCTCCTGGCCGACCGACGAGCCCATGCCGCGCTCGCACATGCCGTGCGGGCAGCCGAAGTTGAGCTCGAGGCCGTCGACGCCCGCGTCTTCGCACTTCTTGATGAGGACGCGCCAGTCTTCCTTGGTCTCGGTCATCAGCGAGGCGATGACGGCGTGCTTCGGGTAGCGGCGCTTCACCTCGCGGATCTCGGCGAGGTTCACCTCGAGCGGGCGATCGGTGATGAGCTCGATGTTGTTGAAGCCCATGATCTTTCGGCCGTCGTAGTCCACGGCGCCGAAGCGGCTCGACACGTTGACGATCGGGTCGCCGAGGGTCTTCCACACCGCGCCGCCCCAGCCGGCGTCGAAGGCCCGCATGACCTGCTCGCCGGTGTTGGCCGGCGGCGCGGAGGCGAGCCAGAAGGGGTTGGGGGACTTGATGCCTGCGAAATCGATGCTGAGATCGGCCACGTTCAGGCCTCCTTGGAGAAGCTTGCGAGCAGGGTGCGCGCCGCGTTGCGGCCGTCGGCGACGGCGTTCACTACTTCTTTGCCCCCGTTGATGCAGTCACCGCCCGCGAACACCTTCGGGTTGCCCGTCTGGCCCGTGGCGCGGTCGGCCTTGACGCAGCCCTTCGCGTCGAGCTCGACGCCCGGGAACTGCGACGCGAGCGCGCGCAGCTTGGACTGCCCGATGGCGAGCGCGACGAGGTCGCACGGCACGTCGTATTCGGTGCCCGGCACGGGCTTGCCGCCCTCGGCGCGGGACACCCGCAGCGCGACGAGCTTGCCGCTCGCGTCGCGCACGAAGCTGTGCGGTGCCGCGTTCTCGACGAAGCGCACGCCCTCGAGGCGCGCGCAGTCGAGCTCGTGCGCGTAGCCGCTCATGTCCTTCTGGCCGCGGCGGTACACCATCGACACTTCCTTGGCGCCGAGCTGCGCGCACTCGCGCGCGACGTCGATCGCCGTGTTGCCGCCGCCCACGACCAGCACGCGGCCGAGGGACGCGGCGTCGGACGTGGCGAGCTCGAGTTTCATCTGCTCTATCCAGGCGATGGCGCCCACGACGCCGGGCCCGTCTTCGCCGGGGACGCCGAGGCGCGTGTCCTCGCCGAGCCCCACTCCGAGGAACACGGCGTCGTAGTCGCGGAGCAGCGCCTCGGCGGAGAGCTCGCCCCCCACCTCCTTGCCGGTCTGGATGTCGACGCCGAACGACGCGACCCAGTCCACCTCGTGGAGGGCGTCCTCGGCGTGGAGCTTGTAGGGCGCGATGCCGGTGGTGTTGAGGCCGCCCGCGACCGCGCGCTTCTCGAAGATCGTCGCCGCCACGCCCTCGAGCGCGAGCGTGCCCGCGAACGCGAGCGACGCGGGCCCAGCGCCCACGCACGCCACCTTCCGCGCGCCGCGCGGCTTCGGCGTGCGCAGCGGGGGCTGCCCCTCGGCGGTCGCCGTCTCGGTGGCGAACCGCTGGAGGCGGCCGATGGCGATGGGCTCGCGCCCCCACCCGTTGTAGACGCAGTCACCCACGCACAGCACCTCGACCGGGCACACGCGCGCGCACGAGTGGCCGAGCAGGTTCTGGTCGAAGATGGTGCTCGCCGCGCCCCGCACGTTGCCCGAGGCGATCTTCTTGATGAACGTGGGGATGTCGATCTCGGTCGGGCACGCCTTGATGCACGGCGCGTCGACGCAGTAGAGGCACCGGTCGGCCTCGGCCTTCGCCTCCGCGGCGGAGTAGAGGGGCTTCTTGTCGGGGAGCGCGGTCTCCAGGCGGTCGCTTTTCAGAAGGGAAGTCATGTCCTCTTGCTCGGTCCTTTCGAGTTCGGGCGCGTGGCGGCGGAGGCTTGAGCGCGGCGTGCGGCGCGGGTGAGGCGCCTAGGCGATGGCGGCGAGCGACTCGTCGAGGACGCGCAGGGCCTCTTCGATGTCCGCGCGGCCCACGTTGAGCGCCGGCGCGATGCGGGTGACGTTGCCGTAGAGGCCGCCGCGCCCGATGAGCAGCTTGCGCTTCTTGGTCTCTTCGAAGAGCCGGCCCACGAACGCGGCGTTCGGCGTGCGGTCGCGCGCGGTCTCGTCCACCACGAACTCGAGCGCCTGCATGAGCCCCTTGCCGCGGACGTCCCCAATTTGCTTCGGGTATTTTGCCTTGAGCGCCTCGAGGCCCTCGCGCAGCACCTTCCCCATGCGCGCCGCGTTGCCCACGAGGCCCTCCTCTTGGATGGTGTCGATGACCGCGCTCGAGGCCGCGCACGACAGCGGGTTGCCGCCGTACGTGGAGATGTTGCCGACCTTCCACGCGTCGGCCACGGGCACCGTCGCGAGCGTCGCGCCGAGCGGCAGGCCGTTCGCGATGCCCTTCGCCATGGTCATGATGTCCGGCTCGACGCCCTCGTGGTGCTGGATGCCCCACATGTGATCGCCGGTGCGGCCGAAGCCGGTCTGCACCTCGTCGCAGATGAACAGGCCGCCGTACTTGTGGACGATGTCGACCGCGACCTTGAAGTAGCCCTGGGGCGCGTCGACGAAGCCGCCCACGCCCTGGATGGGCTCGGCGAGGAACCCCGCGATGCTCCCCGTGGTGGTCGTCTGGATGAGCTCTTCGAGGTCTTGCGCGCACTTGACCTCGCACGACGGGTACGTGAGGCCGAAGGGACAGCGGTAGCAGTAGGGCGCGTGCGCGTGCTTGATGGCGGCGATCTGGGTCGGGAGCTGGCGGTACTTGCTGTTGGCCGTGAGCGACTGGGCGAGCAGCGAGCGGCCAGAGTAGCCGTGGCGCAGCGCGATGAGCTCCTGGTTGCCCGTGGCCATCTGCGCGAGCGCGACGGCGGTCTCGTCGGCCTCGGTGCCGCTGGCCGTGAAGAAGGCCTTCGCGAGCTTGCCCGGCGCGAGCTTCACGAGCTTCTCGGCGAGCTCGACGATGCCGACCGTGGGGTAGAGCGTGGAGACGTGGCCGAGGCGGTCGATCTGCGCGTGCAGCGCGGCGTTCACCTTGGGGTGGGCCTGGCCGAGGCTGACGGTGAGGATCCCCCCGAAGAAATCGAGGTACTCGGCGCCGTCGAGATCCTTCACGCGGAGACCCTTGCCCTCGTCGAGCACGACCGACTCTTCGTAGTAGTTCGCGACGCTGGGGAAGAGGTAGTCCTTGTGCTTCTGTCGGATTTCGGCCGAGGTCTTCTTCGTGGTCACGTCGTGATCCTCTCAGCGGGCGCGGGAGAAGCGGAGACTTTCACGGGCGCCGTCGCCCGCAAACATTTCGACGCGCGCGGCCGAGGTCGGGGGGCGCGCCCGCGGGCGAACGACGCCGCGCGAGTCGCGAGCGTTTCATTCTCCGCCGGGTGGGGTCAAGCCCGTTGTCCGGGCGTGGAGGGCGACCTCGAGCGCGGCGAGCGCGTCCGGCGGTCCCGGCCCCAGCTCGATGTCGCCGACCGGGGAGGTGACCTCCACGTACGCCCCGCTCACGCGGACCGAGCGGAGATCGGCGTACGCCCGCACGGCCCCGGCGAACGTGAGGCCGTGCTCGTCCAGGACCGCGTCGAGGGGCAGGGTCGCGGTGATCCCCCACAGCGTGGCGGCCACGGCGACGACGAGGAGGCCGACCGGGGCGACGAACGCCGAGCGCTGCCCGACGCCGCTCGCCTCCCACGAGGCCGCGGCGCCCATGAGCGCGAGGGCGAGCGCCGGCAGCATCGCCGCGAGG
>CAZHGG010000731.1:0-3783 GCA_964531755.1 uncultured Polyangiaceae bacterium | reverse complement strand
GTCGTCCTCGTCGGTGAGGATGAAGAACGCGAGCAGCGCGTCGTCGCGGAGGAAGCCGGCGTTCTGGTCTGCCTGGCGCGTCGTGAGCGCCAGACGGAGGGCCTCGAGCGGCCGCTCCGTCCCCGAGCCCGAGATACCCAGCGAGGCGCGGCACGAGAGGGCCGCGGCGGTGTTCGCGTCCGTGCGCTCGAGCCACGCGCGCGAGGGGCCCGCGAGGCACGCCGTCGCGGGCGTGGTGACGAAGCCGCCCTGTCCGCCGCTGGCGAGGCTCGCGCGGAAGGTGTCCGTGCTCGTCACGCCAATCCGATAGTCGAGCAGCCCGCCGGAGCGCGTGCGGAACGCGTTGAGCGTGTCGATGGTGGCGGCGTGTGTGCCGCTCAGCAACATCTGCTTGCTGCCCATCGAGGCGGAGTCGTCGACGACCAGGACGATGTCCATCTTCTGACACCCGCCGGCCGTCGCCCCGTCGGGCGTGGCGTCGGCGCTCGCGTCTGCGCTCCCGTCGACCGGAGAGGCGTCGGAGGGGGAGTCGACCGTCGCGTCGACCGGGGCGGCGTCGGGGGGGCTCGCGTCGGCCGTGGGGCTCGCGTCGGCCGCGGGCGCCGCGTCGGCCGGCGGCGGGGCCGCGTCGGGCGCGCCGCTGCCCGTGGGCGTAGGCGGCGGGGCCGCGCTGTCGGTGCTCGCCCCGCCGTCGTCCGGCGGGTCGGGGATGACCGCGGCGCTCCCGGAGCAAGCGACCACGAAGCACAAGGCGGGCACGAGGCGCTTGAGTGATGGCACGGCGTTGGCGTAGCGCGGCGCCGAGCCGGGCGCAACGCGCCTCTCGCTACGGGCCTCCGCCGCGTCCACCGCCGCCGCCGTCTCGGCCGAGGTCGAGGTTCAGGTTCGTCGCGCAACGACCCACAGGCCCGTACCGGAGGAGGCGCGGCAGCAACACGATGACCACGTAGTCGCCGAGCGACTCGACGAGCACGGCGCGGCCGGGGCCGCGATCGCCCGCGTCGAGGCCCACCTGCAGGCCGGCCTCGAACGGTCCTCCGTCGCGGATTCGGCCGAGCGGCACCGTCACGAGCTCCTCGAGCGTGAGGCGCCCGTCGCCGTCGACGTCGGCCTCCGCGTAGGGGTCGAACCGCAGCTCGGTCGAGTCGTCCGCCTGAAAGAGCGTCTCGGCCTCGACGCGGATCTCGCGCGCGACGAGGCCCTCGCTCTCGAGCACCTCGCCGACCCCTGGCGCCGGCGGCGGCTCGGCGTCGGTCCCCGAGTCGAGGGTGCTCGCGGCGTCTGGATCGCCCTCCTCGCCCGCGTCCCCGCCGATCACGAGGCCGCCCGCGTCCGCGGAGAGGGAGCACTGCGAGAGCCTCATTTGCGTGCGAAACAGGAGGTCGAACTGCTTGGTGACGCCGCCCCGTCGCGCGCTGCCGAGCACCTCGAGGGCGACCCCTCCGCGGTTCACCCACCGGTCCTTGGCCCGCGTGCGCATGCGCACCGCGTCGGCGTCGGTGGTGCCCTCGCCCAGGAGCGCCTCGCTCGACGGCGAGCCCACGCGAAAGCGCACGTCGCAGCGGCCGATGCCGAAGAGCACTGACAACTTCTGAGGACCGCGCCGGCTCACTTCGAGCAGGCGGTCGTAGCTCGCCTCGGAGTAGCGCGTGCACGACGACGAAATCGACGACCGACCGATGCCCACGAGCACGCGGTCGAACGAGAGCGTCCAGCCGTCGGCGGTGACGAGCCCGCCCGCCGTGGCGGGGCTCGCCGCCACGGTGAGATTCAGCGTGGCCGGCACGGGGCGGGTGTCGGCGGGGACACACGCGTAGATGGCGGCGGCGACCGAGCAGGCCGACGCGAGCAGGGTCAGCGCGCGTGGCCAGGTCGAGGCCGGGAGCCGCGCCCGGAGCGCGGCGAGCGAGCCGAGGTTCATGACTAGAGCCCTCCCTCGAGACCCAAGCTCGGGATCGACACGGGGCCGATCTCCTGTCCCTGCAGGGTCTCCTTGTGCAGGGTGACGTTCATCATCTCGGCGACCAGCGACAGCCAGCGCGAGCCGCGGAGGGTCCACTTCTTCTCGAGCCTCACGTCGAAGCGGTAGAACGCCGGATCGCGCTCCGGGCTCAGCGAGCGCGGCGGCGCCACGAGCGCGTTCCCGGGCCCGCCGCCCTGGGAGATCACGGGCACGCCGGTGTAGATCGTGAAGCGCGTGCCGGCGCGCCACCCCCGCCCGAGGTCGAGGGCGATCGCGCCGTTCGCGACGTGCGTGCGGTCGAAGGCGCTCACGAACACCTCGCGCTCCTGCGTGCGCGTGGAGCGGGAGAGCGTGTAGGTGATGTAGCCGCTCAGGCGCTTGGTGAGGCGACGTCGCACGTAGAGCTCGAGTCCGTGCGCCTCGCCCTCGCTCCGTGGCTCGCGGTAGTTGAGGTCGAACGGGTCGCGCTCGCTCACCCCGAGGGTGTCGCTCATGTTGTGGAAGATGTTGCGGAACGCGGAGACGCTCGCGGTCACCTCGAGCGGCAGGTCGACCTCGACGCCCACGCTCGACTGCACCGCCTCCTGGAGGCCGCCGCGCAGGTTCCCCACGGCGAGGCCCGGGATGGGCACGAGGTAGGAGGGCGGTTGGTGAGTGAGCCCGAACGACGAGACGACGCGCACCGAGTCGGTCAGGCTCGCGCGGGTCGAGACGCGCGGGTCGACCGCGGGGACGGTCGAGTCGCCCGAGTGGAACAGATCGAGGCGCACGCCGGGGGTGATCTCGAGGCGGCCGAGCGTGAGCGCGAGATCCCCGCGGAGCCCGGCCTGCACGTCGACGCGCGGCGGGAACAGCGCGTTGAACCGCTTGGTCACCGGGTCGTCGGGGTCGGAGTAAGGGCGCTCGTCCACGGTGTACCGCTCGATCAGCGCGTCGGCGCCGACGCGCAGGCGGGCGTCCGGGCTCAGCGTGTGGAGCACCTCCGTGCGCACGTTGCCGAGCAGGTTCTGCGAGTTCCTGGGCTGGGCGGGCACGCGGCTCTGGTCGAACCCGAAGGTGAGGGACGTGCGCGCCCGGGTGTCGGGGCTGAACGTGTGCTCCCAGCGCGTGTCGAGCCGGTAGAACTCCGTCGCAAAGAGGATGTTGCGGATATCGTTCGTGGTCTGTCCGAGGAGATCGAACGCGCCGAAAGAAGTGGCCACGATCCGGTCGTTCGGTGTGAGGTCGTACGACACGCGGGTCTGGTAGTCGCGATAGGCCAGCTCGACGCCCGTGGCGAAGAGCGACACGAGCGCCGCCGTGTACGAGAAGCGGCCGCCCACGAGCGCCGTGCCGCGACCCCCCGCGAAGCCCGTCTCGGCGAGGACGCCCGCGTCGACGAGCCGCAGGTTGGCCTCGCCGTGGAGCTCGGCGCGCGGCTGGGTGAGCTCGCCGGAGACGATGCCGCCCGTGAAGCGCCCGAAGGACGCCGGGTACCCGCCGGGGTAGAGGTCCACGCGCTCGACGATGCCCGGGTGCACGACGGAGGGCCCGAGCGCGACGTGGAACAGGTACGGCACCTTCACGCCGTCGAGGAAGTACCCGACGTTGCCCGGCGGGGCGCCGCGCACGAAGAAGAAGGGCACGCCCGAGGCGATCGGCGTGACGCCGGGCAGGGCGTCGATGGCGCGGAACGGATCGCCGAACGCCCCCGGGAGCTGCCGCACCTCCGCCCGGCCGAGGCTCGCGGTGCGCGAGGGCTCGCCGCGGGCGCCGTGCACGACCACCTGCTCCGGCGCGGCGGCCGGCGCCCTGCGAGGGGCGGGCTGCGCCGCGGGCGG
>CAZHGG010000730.1:0-3785 GCA_964531755.1 uncultured Polyangiaceae bacterium | reverse complement strand
CGGGGGTCGGCGGCAGGAGCGCGTAGTAGCGCTCGGCGCTCGCCTCCCGCGGCAGCTCCGGGAACTGCTCGGGCATCGGATCGAGCGCGCCGCGCTCGGCCGGCTCGAGCAGCGGACCCACGACGAGGTCCGACGCGAGGTCGAACCGGGGCGCGTCGGCGAGCTCGGCGCGCCGCAGCGGGTGCTCGAGGAGCAGGTGCAGCAGCTCGTGCTTCATCACGCCGCGCGCCTCCGGGCGTGGCCCGCGCAGCGACGCCTCGCTCACCTCGAGCACGACCTTCGCGCGCGAGGCGACCAGCGTCGTGGCGCCGACCGCGAGCCTCTTCTCGATCCCCGCGAGGACATGACCGAAGAACGGCGCGCGGAGCACGAGGTCCACCGTCAGCGCCTCGAGCGACTCGTACGGGGTCGCGTCCTCCGCGTCGTCGTCGCTCGCGGTCACGTGCCGCCCAAGAGTCGAGCGGCGACCTCCGCGTCGGCCATCAGGCGCTTGCCGAGGGCGCTCGCCGAGGCGAGCTCCCGCGCGAACACGAGGCGGAGATCCGGCGGCAGGAACGGCGCGAGGAGGAGCGCGCGCAGGTTGCGCTGGGCCTGCGGCGCGCGCGCCCCGCGCACCCCCGCGGAGGCCGCGGCGAGGCGCTGGCAGAGGACCAGCACGGCGTCGAGCTGCTTCTCGCTCCCCGTCACGAGCGCCTCGAGCCGGGGCAATATCTCCCGCTCGACGTCCTCGGCCGCGAGGATCTCGGCGACCGTCGGGAGCGGCGGGCCGGACGCGCGGAGGTAGGCCAGGAACGCCGCGGCGGCCTCGCGGTCGAGGCAGGCCTCGGCCAACGCCACAGTGAGGTGCTCGTCGGCGCGCCAGTCTTGGATGGGCGCGAGGAGCCGAAAGAGCTGCACGAGCGAGCGCGGCGTCGTGCGCTCGGAGCCCACGAGCTCCGGGTGCGCGAGGACGAAGCCGACGCCGCGCGGATCGACCCCAGCGCCGTGCGCCCACGAGGCCCACGCCTTGGCGTCGAACACGAGCGTCGCGTGCACGAGGCGCGTGAGCATCGCGGGGTCGAGCGAGGTGACCGCGTAGTCGCCGCCGTCGGGGTTCGCCGTCGCGGCGAGCTGCCACCCCCGCGGGAGCGCCCAGCTCATGGTCTCGTGCCGCTGGAGCAGCTGCATGATGCCCCGCAAGATGCGCCCGTCGGCGCGGTTCATGTCGTCGAGCAAGAGCACGCCCGGGCCAGGCTCGGTCGGCACCCACTCGGGGGGCGCGAACGCCGTCTTGCCGTGCGCGTCGATGCGCGGCATCCCGAGGAGATCTCCCATCTCCTCGAACTGCGCGGGCGCCACGTAGGCGAAGCGATAGCCCATCGCGCGCGCCACGGCCTCGACCGACTCGGTCTTGCCGATGCCGTGGGTGCCCCAGACGCACACCGGCGTGCGGGGCTCTCCGCGGTCCTCGGCCGCGGCGTTGGCGCGGAGCACGTGCTCGAGGAACGCGGCGAGCTCCACGGCGTTCATCCGCGCGCCGAAGGTGCCACCGCTGGCGCGCTGCGCCCGCATGCGTCAGCGGCTCACGTAGAGATCGGGCAGCTTCGCCTGGAGGTCGGCCAACTGCGTGGGGTCGACGCCGGTGCCGTGCAGCGACAGCGACGTGAGCGACGGGATCGCCATGAGCGGCCTGAGGTCGGGCTCGACGCCCATGTGGCTCAGCGAGAGCGACCGCAGGGGCTTGCCCGCGAGCGGCCGAAGGTCCGTGACCTTGCAGCCCCAGAGGTCAAGCGTGACGAGCTTCGTGAGCGGCGCGATCAGCGAGAGGTCCTTGATGCCCGTGAAGCTCAGCGTGAGGTGCTCGAGGTTCACGAGCGTGCTCACCGGCGACATGTCGCCGGGGAACTGCTGGAGGTGGAGCCCCTCGAGCGAGGTCTTCCCCCGCAGCACCTCGATCGAGGTCACCTGGGCGCGGTTGATGTTGAGGTACGTCAGCGCGTGCTTCGCGAGGGGCGTGAGGTCCGACACACCGGTCTCCTCCAGCCCCAACCAGAGGAGCTTGGGGAACTGGGCGAGCAGCGTGATGTCCGACAGATTGGAGTAGCTGCCACGAAAGTAGAGTCCGTGGATGTTGGAGGCCGCGGGCAAGAGGTGCGCGAGGTCGGTGTCCTTCACCCAATATTCGATCGCGATCGACTGCGGCAGGGTCGCGAGCTCCGCCACGTTCGCGCTGCTGGTCACCGTGGCGTGGGGCACGCGCAGCTTCCTCAGCGCGCGCAGGCGCGAGAGGCCGCGCGGGAAGGTCTTCTTCACCGGCAGGTAGATCTCTTCGTAGTCGCGGAGCACCTCGAAGAGCTCCTCCTCCCGCCCCACGTAGTGCGGGAACGCGGCGACGAGCGCCGGCTCCACCGTGCCGCCGTAGGGGCTCGGGCGCGCGGCGAACAGGCGGAGCAGCGCCATGGTGAACGCGGCCGGGTCCACGCCGAAGCCGCCGAGCTCCTTCGCGAGCTTCGCGAGCTTGGCGCCGTCGTCGAGCGAGAAGTAGTTGCGCTTGTCGCCATGGAGGCGGGCGCGGAGCGCCTCCGGGGCGTGCGTGAGCAGGATGGCGCGGCCCTCTTTGCGCACGTCCGCGCCCGACGCGAAGAACGCGACGGCCACCACCTGCGCGAGCAGCGCCCCCTCGAGCGCGCGCGCCTTGGCCAGCGTGAGGCCGAGCACCTGGTTCTTCGCGTCACCGCCGAACAGGAGCGCGTCCAGGCTGTCGGCCTCGGCGTGGCTCACCGCGGCCGGCGCGCTCGCCGTGGCCGCCGCCCGGAGGTGACCCTCGACCAAGACCGGCAGCTTCGACGCGAGCGCCTGCGCGAGCTTGGGCCCAGGCTTCGGGAGCACGAGCACGGCGTCCGCGCCCTTCGCCGCCTTGGTCGCCTCGAGGCCGAGCTCCTCGAGGCGCGCCTTGAGGCTCTCCTTGTCGAACTGGACAGGCGCCCCGAGCACCCACACCTTGGCGCCGGCGCCGACGGCGCCGCTCGCGAGCGGGCTCGGGAGCGACGCCTCGAGGAAGAGCGAAACCTTCTCGCGGATGGGCTTCTTGCTGTGGTCGAGCAGGCGGAGGTGGACCGGCTCGGCCGCGCCGGTGACCGCATCTTTCCCCGCGAACGCGTACGCCGCGCGGCGGAAGTCCTCGTCGCCGAGCCCGTCGTCGCCGATCGCGGCGAGGGTCTTCCAGCGGGGATCGCGGCGATACGCGCTCCCGTAGTCTTGCACGCGCCACGTGCCGAGGCCGTGCACGAGCGCGCGCTCGAAGAGGGCGTCGGCGTCGAACGTGCAGTACGCGAACTCGACCTCGACCTTGCCCTTGTCCGAGCCGGCGCGAAAGGCGGCCGGGTCGAACTCCTCGATCGTGCAGTGCTCGAAGATGAGCAGCTCGAGCTTGGCGAGCCCGCCGAAGAGCGCGGGGAGCGTCGCGAACTCGACGCCGCGGACGTCGAGGCGCGTCAGCTCGCCGGCGCGTGCCTGCAGCGTGGGGAGATCGGCGAGCTTGCGGAGGTCGAGGGAGGTCATCGCGTCCGAGTCTACGCGCGGGGCGGCGCGATCTCCCCGCGAAAGCCAGGCAGGACCGCGCACTTCGCGCGCAGGCGCGCAGGGTCTGCGCGCGCGGCACATTACGGACTTTTTTATCCTTATTTGCCGCGCTTCGCGCCGGTACGGACCTTGCTCGGCGCGCCGGGATGAACCCTCGGACCTGGATTTGGGCGGCCGCGGCTCTCGTGAGCGTCGGCCTGACCACCACCGCGCGCGCCGACGAG
>CAZHGG010000729.1:0-3786 GCA_964531755.1 uncultured Polyangiaceae bacterium | reverse complement strand
AGCAGCGCCGCCGCGAGGGCGAGCGCGCCGACGCACGCGTACACGAGGGGCGGGGCGAGGGGCATGCGGGCGCCAGGACGAGCCGCGGCCTCGCCGAGCCTCAGGCTCGGGCGGCGAGCTTGCGCTCGCGGACGCGGAGCACGTGGTCGCCGAGCTCGCCCACCTTGACCTCCCAGGTCTCCTTCTTCATCTCCTCCGAGCGCGCGCGTCGGCGCTCCGGGGAGTCTTCTCGCAGCACGCGCTCGCAGTGCGCGAAGAGCTCCTCGTGGGTGCGCCCGACGAGCACCGCGCCGCTCATCGCGCCCTGCTTCGCCCGCGGATCGTCGGCGTAGAGGGTGACCTCGGGGATGTCGGTCGACACGACCGCGAGGCCGGCCGAGAGGTACTCGCGGAGCTTGATCGGGTTCACGTTGCGCGTGAGCTCGTTCGACACGAACGGGATGAGCGAGACGTCGAAGCCCTTGCAGTACGCCGGCAGGTCCTCGTACGCCTTGCGCCCGAGCAGGTGGATGTTGGGGTATTTCTGGAGGCGGGAGAGGTCGACGAGCGACTTGCCGACCACGACGATCGACCAGTCCTTCCGCTTCTCGGCGAGGTAGGCGAAGAAGTCGATGTCGACCCAGTCCTGCACGAGGCCGATGAACCCGAGGATCGGCTTCGGCAGCGCGCGGAGCTCCTCGGCGATCTGGGTCTTGTCGTCGAGCGCCTTGGCGAAATGAGCTTGATCGACCCCGTGTGACGCCAGGAACGTGTTCGGGTTGTAGGCGCCCTTGCGCTCGAGCAGGGTGCGCGCGGTGCAGAAGACGAGATCGGCGCGCTCGCAGAGGGAGCGCTCCATGGCCACGATCTTGTCCTTGTCCACGTAGCTGAAGTGGGACCACTCGTCGGTGCAGTAGTAGACGGAGAGGGACTCGCCGAGCTTGCCGACGTATTTCTCCGCGGTGGGCAGGAACGTCCACAGCTGGAACTCGCGCATGCCGCGCTGGCCGCGGAGGAAGCGCAGGCTCTCGCGGACGACATGCTCGTTCACGCGCTGGGCCACTGCGCTGTGCGGGAACGGGAGCACGATGGGCGTGTACACGTCGAGCCCGCCCTCGATGTGGGTCGGCCCCTTCGCGAAGCTGCGGAGCTTCGAGACGATCTTCCCCATGTCGCGCCCGCTCGTGAGGCTGGGCGTCCGCGTCGCGATGGAGTTCAGCCAGAGGACCTTGTTGTCCCGGCCGAGCAGCTTCATCACGTGGTTGTTGCTGGTCGGGTCTTCGGTCCAGTCTTTGGCAAAACAGACGATGTTCTCACCGCGCATCATCCGCCGACTATCGCCGATCGAAGGTGCGAGCGCGAACGAAATGCCATGGCGCGTGACGTTGCCGCAAGGTCGGGGCGCCCCGGCGTGAGGCCCTTGCGCGGTCGCGCGCATCTCCGGTATCCATGATCGAAGGAGTGACTTTGCCCAACGCCCGCGCCCACGCCACCTCTCTCCTCCTCGTCGCCGTGAGCGCTTGCCTTGGGGGGTGCGCGCCGTCGGGGCCCGCCGCCGGGCCCTCGCCCACCGTCGCGAGCAGCGCGCCCGCGCAGGTGCTGAGCTTCGCGCTCTCCCCGGACTCGCTGCGCGTCGACCGGATGGGCATGCGCGCGCTGAAGCCCGACGGCTCGCTCGACCTCGTGTTCACCGCGCGGATCTCTGGCCCCGCGAGGGCGATCTACATCACGTCGGCGAGCGAGAAATGTGACGCGGGCGGGGTGTTCCGCGCGAGCACCGCGACCAGCGACGAGACCGCCCCGCAGGAGCTCGGCGGTCCGCTCGAGCTCGGCCGCATGAGCAGCGCCATCGCGGTGGAGAAGAACGGCCAGCTCCTGAACGCGCCGAACGGCACCGTCTCGCTGCCGGCGGGCGTCCACGACCTGAAGCTCTTCGTTCCCAATCTGGGCGTGCTTCGCGACGGGACCACCCTGTGCGCGTTCGCGGTGAGCGCGGACGGCTCCCTCGCGAAGAGCAAGCCGCTCAAGTACTAGTGCGCCACGCGCTGCTCCTCCGGCCGGGCGCCTGCGACCCGGGGTGCGCTCACCTCTCGCTCGCGGGCCGCGCGGCCGTGCGCGAGGTGCTCCGCCGCGTGCGCCTCGAAGGCCCGGCGCTCGAGCCCGCCGCCGTCGTCACCGCGCCGTCGCCCAGCTGCGTCCAGACGGCGGAGCTCGCGGCGAACGCCCTCGACTACCTCGGCGCCATCGTGGCCCTCCCGGGGCTCGTCGCGCCCGCGCCCGCCGAGGTCGCGCTGCGCGACCTGGTGGGACACGACGTGCTCGTCGTGATCGCGGACGAGCCGTTCTTGTCCTCGCTCGGCGCCGCCATCGCCGGGCGCCCCTCGTTCCCCACGCACACGCCCGCGCAGGCGTCGCTGTTCGACGGGCGGAGCCCGGTCGGATACTGGCGCACCGGCGCCTCCATGCAGCGCTTGCTCCTCGCGTGAGGGCCCGCGCGCTTTTCGATCGAGACTCGAGCGCGCGCGGTCTACACTCGCCCCGATGTCCGTACGCGGCTGGAACGATCACTGGCAACCGACCTTCAACACGCTCGCCGTCCTGAAGCGCGACTGGCCCACGCGAGGTTGGACCTGGGACACGCGTGTCGGGTGCGTCACCTCTTCCTTCACGGTCGAGCAAGAGCCCCGCGCTCGCGCCGCCGTGAACGACGCGATGCCTGCACAGTACACGCACGCAAACCTGCTCCGGTCGCCCGCGGCGCTCCAGCAGGTCGTGGAGCTCTCTGGAGGGCTGCGGCCCGGTCAGCTCGCGCTCGCGCTCGGCCCCACGGCGGGCCTGCTGGTGTTCGGCCTGTGGTGGCCCTGGGGGGACGGCGAGACCATCTCGTTTCGCCTCGGCCTCGCCGACGTCGACCCCGCGAAGGAGCCCAACCTCCGCTTTCGCGAGCTCTTTCACACGAGCTACTAGCCCGCGTCCCCGGCCAAGCGGAGCCGTCGACCCCCGCGCTCCCGAGGGCGCCCGACCCCGCCTGAGCCCGGTGGGGCCGGCGCCTGTGGCGTCGGCGTGAACGTCGTGCGATGATGCCCTACATGTGGCGAACGGCGGCGGCCGCGGGGCTGGGTTTGGCGTGCTTTTTCTTCGGCGAGGGTGCGGCGCGCGCGGGCTCCGCGGAGGAGCTGCTCGCGAGCGCGAAGCGGCTGGAGCAAGCGCACGACGACGAGCTCGCCGCGCGGCGGTACAACGAGGCGCTCTCGCTCGACGGCAGCCTCGCCGAGGCCTGGCTGGCGCTCGGCGCGCTGCGCACGCGGCAGGGCGATCACCGCGAGGCGGAGCGCGTGTACGCCGTCTGCGTGGCCCGCCTGCCCGGGCTGCTCCCCGCCCGCTCCGCCCACGCCGAGGCCCTGCACGCGCTCGGGCGCACGCCCGAGGCGGTGCAGGAGATCGAGCTGCTCGCGCGGGCCGTCCCGCGGGAGCGCCGCCGCATCGCCGCCTGGTACACGGAGGAAGGTCGCTACCCCGCGGCCCTCGCGACCTGGCGGCTCGTGCTCGCGCGCGCGGTCGTCGATCACGACGAGGAGACCGTCGCGGAGGCCCGCACCATGGTGCGCGCGCTCGTCATGGTCGCGCGCCCGGTCGACCCGGCGGCCTACCCCACCAGCACGAACCGCGTTCGCCAGATGCTCGGTCGCATCGCGCGAAACGGCGGAATTTGACGGAGCGTTAGTCTCCGCGCGGCTCCGAGCCGACCGGCGCCGAGCTCGCGCCGCCGGGCTCGGGGGCGGGAGCGTGCCACGCGAGCGCGACCCG
>CAZHGG010000728.1:0-3795 GCA_964531755.1 uncultured Polyangiaceae bacterium | reverse complement strand
GCGGGGACCCGAGCGCCCGCGGCGGCCGCGATCGCCCGCGAGGGCGCGGCCTGCACGTCGCTGCTCGTCGGGCGCGCGGTCGACCTCGGGGCGTGGCTGCAGCACGTGGTCGAACCCGAGCTCTGCGCGCTGCTCCCGCGGGGCCCCGCCGCGCGCTACGTCGTGGAGGCGCGCGCCGTCGGGAACGCGCTCGCGGCGCTGTCGATCGCGCTCGACCCCGCGCCGCTCGCGCTCGGCGCGCCCGCGCCCACGTCCGCCTCCGTCGACACGCTCCGCCGGGCCACCGAGGCCCTCGCGGAGGGGCTCCGCTCGCTGCGGATCGAGACCACCGCAACCCGCGTGACCCGCACGATCACGTGCCCGGCGCGCCCCGCCCCTCCGCCGCGCATCGAGCCGAAGGACCCGCCCGACGCCGCGTGGTGAGCGCGCAGCGCGCGCAGACCGCGCTCAGGTCCAGTGGCCGGCGCGCAGCGCGGCGCCGTCGATGACCTTGACCTTGGGGGCCATCGCCTCGCGGAAGTTCTCCTCGTCCTCGTCGTCCATGATGGCCTCGCCGAAGCCGCTGGCGATCTCCATGCCGGTGGCGAGGATGCGGAGAAACTGGGCAAAGCTCGACGCGGCCAGCGTGGGCACCCACTTCTCCTGGCCGCTCATGGCCGTGTACACCGGGCAGTCGCCCTCGGGATCGGGCTTCGACACGTCCAGAAAATAAGGGTCGCCGAGCAGGGCGCTCTCCCCGACGACCACCCACGAGGCGCGCCAGTCGGTCGCGGCCCCCCCCTCGCCCGCCTTCGCGGAGGCCTGGGCCTGGGCCAGCTCTTCCGCGGGGATCAGCCGGACCTTCTCGACCGGGGTCGCGGTCTCGACGCGGAGGGGGTTCGCCTCGAGCAAGAAATGACGGTAACGCGGCGGAATTCTGAAGTTCTTCTTGAGCTCGTCGACCAGCGGGGCCGCGGCCTTGCCCAAGGAGTAGTCGAGCTTGCGGCGCTTGAAGCTGTCCTTCAGGGCGTCCACGGCTTCTGCAAGATCACTGTCCACGCCGGCCTCGTTCTTCGCTCGTTTCCGCTTGCTTTCGAGCCCTGGAACGTAGCACCGATTTCACCCGGCCCGCGCGATTTCGGGCGGCGCGAGGCGCCGAGGCGGCACCCACTTTTCTTTTTCCGCCGATCCTGAATCGTGCACACGGCCGGGTCATCGAGCCCGGAATCCCACGGCTCACGTGAGAAGCCGGAGGCGGGAGCGGTGGGATTTCGGGCTCGATTCAATGAGCTCCGCCTCAGCCGACCACCTGGCCGTTCTCCCAGCGGTAGAACCCCTCGCCGCTCTTCTTCCCAAGCTTGCCCGCGCGGACCATCTGCCGGAGGAGCGGCGGAGGGCGAAACTGGTCGCCGATCTCGCGGTGGAGGTGCTCGAGGATCGCGAGACGCACGTCGAGCCCCACGAGGTCGGTGAGCTTGAGCGGGCCCATGGGGTGGCGGTAGCCGAGCTCCATGCCGCGGTCGATGTCGGCGGCGCTCGCGACCCCCTGCTCGACCATGCGCATCGCCTCGACGCCGAGGACGACCCCGAGCCGGCTCGTGGCGAACCCCGGCACGTCGTTGACGACGATGGGGGTCTTGCCGAGGGACCTGGCGAAGTCGACCGCGCGCTCCACGGTCTCGGGAGTGGTCTTGAGGCCCCGGACGACCTCGACGAGCTCCATCACGGGGACGGGGTTGAAGAAGTGCAGGCCGACCGTGCGCTCCGCCACGCCAAGGCGCCCGCCGAGCTCGGTGATCGAGAGCGACGACGTGTTGGTCGCCACGAGCGCGCGTGGGTCGAGCGCGGGGAGCACGCCCGCGAGCAGCGCGGCCTTCGCGCCCATGTCCTCGACGATCGCCTCGATGACCACGTCGGCGCCCTCACAGGCGGTGGCCGCCGTCGGCGCGAGGGAGAGGTTCGAGAGCGTGGCGTGGCGGGCGTCGCTCGTGAGCTTTCCCTTCTGCACGAGCTTCTCGAGCTGCGCCGCGATGTCCGCCAGCGCGGCGCGCGCGCGGGCCTCGTCGACGTCGGTGAGGCGCGTCGGGTTGCCCTTCGCGGCCGACACCTGCGCGATGCCCCGGCCCATCGTCCCTGCCCCCAGCACGGCCACCGTCTTCATCGTCATCGTCGCTCCTCCGGCGCCGGGCGCGACCGCGCGCGGCTCACCCGTCGTAGACGAGGCCGCGGCTCCCGTCGATCGTGATCCACCGCAGGCGCTCGAGGGGCTCGCCGTCGGCGACGTTCACGCGCTGCGAGGTGTAGCTGACGCCGAGGGTGCTGCACCCGGCGATGCAGGGCTTGCCGAGGCTCCGCGCGATGATGGCCGCGTCGGAGGTGAGGCCGCCGCGGGTGGTGACGATGCCCACCGCGGCGCGGATGCCGGGCACGTCCTCGGCGCTCGTCTCGATCCGGACGAGGATGACCGGCGCGCCCTCCGCGGCGAGGCGCACGGCGTCCGCGGCGTCGAAGACGATCTGGCCGCGCGCGATGCCCGGGCTCGCCCCCTGCCCACGGGCCAGCACCGGCTTGCCTTCCGTCTCGCTCATGCCCGAATGAGACCGCAAAAAGGGGCGGTGGGGAAGGAACGACGCACGGACAATCCCCTGGCCAGGCGCGCGCCGATCGATGGCCGAGCCGTCGGCGCGCGACGAGGCAGGGCGAGGAGGCCAGGAGCCACGCGTGCCTCTCCCGGCAGACCCGCGGCTCGTGCGAGGTCGGCGGGTTCCCCACCGGCGAGAGCCTTGGGCGTGCGCGATGCGCGCGGGGCGCGCTCTGAGCGGACACCTCGCGCCGGCGCCCGCTCGCTAGGCCTCTGCGCGGACCTTGCCGTCGCTGCCGGCCTCGGCCTCGTCGTCGTCTTCGTCTTCGTCGTCGCCGTCGTGGGGCGCCTCGGCGGGCTCCGGGTCGGCCGCGGGCTTTCCGCCGCGGAGCGCCGCGAGATCGGCGCCGCACGGGCACTTCGAGGGGACCTTGTCCTTGTGGTACACGCGCTCGCAGGCGCCGCACACGCGCGCGTCGGGCTCGTAGGCGATGAGCTTCTTGCTCGCGGCGCACCGGCGGCCGACGACCTGGAGGCCTTCGAGGAGCAGGGTCGTGCCGGCGTGCTCGGAGGGCTCCGGGAGGCGGTCGATGATCGCGTCTTTGACGTCAATCTTCTTGGGGATTCTGACGAGCGCCTCGCGCACGATCCACGCGGCCGCCTGGGGCTGGCTGCGGGCGGACACGCGGAAGACGAAGTCGAGGTCTTGCTCGTCTTTGCCGGAGAGCACGAGCGACTCGGTGCCCGCCTCGAACGTGATGGACTTCATCTTCCACCACGGGATGCGGCGCGGCTCGCCCTTCTCGTAGGCGACGCCGGGATCGCCGACGCGGATGGCCGCGTCGCTGGAGGTGCCGAGCCAGATGGCGCCGGCGAGGAGCACCGCGCCGCCCGCGAGCACGAAGAGCGGGATGTTGTACTGGGTGCCGGCGCCCTCGGCCGGCACGAAGTGGCCGTACAGGTGCCCCCAGACCCCCGCGCCCACGCCCGCCGAGCCGAGCGCGCCAGGGATGCGCACGAGCCACGGGTTCGTCGAGCTCTGCGGCAGAAATCGCCGCTCGAGCCGCTGGCGCTTGTTGCTCTTCTTCGTGGATTTCTTCGACATGTTCGCTCGCTCGTGGGCGCTGATGGCGGACGCTACTTCGCGAGGAGGGCGAGCGCCTCGCGCAGGAGCGCGGGGAGCTCGGCGTCGTCGACCCGTGAGCCCAGCGCCGCCACCGCGCGCTCGGCCTCGC
>CAZHGG010000727.1:0-3798 GCA_964531755.1 uncultured Polyangiaceae bacterium | reverse complement strand
CGACGAGCCCGCCCCGGACATGCTCGCCCGGCTGAACTCGGCGACCCGATGACGAGGTACGCCGATCCCAGGGTGCCACGGATGGACGCCGAGCTGAATGCGTACTCCGTCGCCATCGTGCCGGTCGAGGAAGGCGCGGACGGGGAAGGGAAACTGAACCCGTTGGAGCAGGGGTCGGGAACGTGCGTTCGCATCGGCGGCAGGTTCTTCGTTGCTACCGCTGCCCACCTCGTGTCCAAGTTTCCGAGCCTGCGCTACGCGGTGTTGACGCCGTCGACCACGAATGAGGTCCTGAGGGTGCGGGGTGGGGGCCGGCGCGGGGGTGGGCTGCGCGACGAGGTGGATGTTGCTTGGTTGGAGCTCGCGCCCCGCGGTGCGGCGATCGCCGGGCGCCATTTCCTCGACCTCGCCCGGCTTGGCGCGTATCGCGACGGCAGAGGCGAGGACGTCTCTGTCTACGGGGCGCCCACACAGCTCGGAATTCGCGGTGAGAGGGAGGGGTTGCCTTCCTACACCGCGGTCGGGCGGATGTTCCCGACTCGAGCGATGTCCCGGGCGGAGGTCGGAGAAGTGGACCATGCGCGTCGCATTCATCTCCATTGGCCGCGCATCGTCGCTGGCCACAACGACGAGTCGTTCGAGTATCCCGAGGCGCCAGGGCTGAGCGGCGGCGCGATTTGGGCGATGAATACCGACACCCACGGGGAGGGTTGGCGCGCGGACCTGGCCCAGCTTATCGGCATCGAGTTCGCGGTGCAGCGGGCCCGAGGATACCGATATCTGATCGGGCAGCAACTCCAGGTATGGCTTGAGATGGTCGCGGAGGACGTTCCCGAGCTCGAGCCGATCGTTCGCGCCCACCTCGTTGCGTGCCGCACGGTCATCTGAAACGGCGGGCGCGGAGTGTGAGGGCTGGCATGCCCACGCATCCTCTGCCCATCCCCGCGCGTTCGCCCCGTGAGACAGCGTCCGCGCCGCTCACGGCCCCCGAGAGCACCACCGCAATCCGCACGCAGCCCCACCGCCATCCCGAACGGCCCCGACAGCCCTGCCCCGCGGCCTTCACCGCCGCGGCCTCGAGCCCCGCCACCAACCCCCGAAGTTCGGCCAATCGCGACATCGCATCCGCGCCCGCCGCGACGGCCTTCACGAGCGCCCTCGAAGCGGTCGCGATTTGGCCGCAACGGGGGGTAGCCCTCGGCTTCAGTCGCGTGGCTCTCGTCGGGGCTTTCGAGGTACAACCAAAGGACGTCATGGCCACCGCCGACCAAGTGAAAGCGCTCATCCGAAGCCACGCCGAGGGCGACGACACGCGCTTCTATGCGATCGCCATGCAAGTCGCGGCGCAGGCGGCGCGCAGCGGCCACGGCAAGTTCGCCCAGGAGCTGCGCGCGCTCGTCGACCAGGTGAAGGCCCGCGCGAAGGCCACGGCGCCCGTCGCGGGGCCCAAGCCCGTCCCGCTCGCCCAGCCCCGAGGCGAGCTCGCGGGTCTGCTCACGGTGGGCTACCCGAAGACGCGCGTCGCCGACATGGCGCTCCCCGACGTGCTCGGGGCACGCCTCGAGCGCGTGCTCACCGAGCAGCGTGAGCGCGAGCGCCTCCGCGAGCACGGGTTCTCGCCGATGCGAAAGCTCCTCCTCGTCGGTCCACCCGGCACCGGCAAGACGATGACCGCCGCAGCGCTCGCGGGCGAGCTGGGCCTCCCTCTGTTCAGCGTTCAGCTCGACGGGCTCATCACGAAGTACATGGGCGAGACCGCGGCCAAGCTCCGGCTGGTGTTCGACGCGATCCAGTCGACCCGCGGCGTGTACCTGTTCGACGAGTTTGACGCGCTCGGCGGCGAGCGCGGCTCGAGCAACGACGTTGGCGAGATCCGCCGCGTGCTCAACTCGTTCCTGCAGTTCTTGGAGCAGGACGACTCCGACAGCCTCGTGCTCGGCGCGACGAACCACGTCGGCCTCCTGGACCGGGCCCTCTTCCGGCGCTTCGACGCGGTGCTGGAGTACTCCCTGCCCACGGAAGAGATCGCGACCCGCGTGATGCGCGGCCGGCTCGGGCTCCTCGACACGAGCAACGTCGCGTGGCACGCGGCGGCGAAGGCGTCGTTGGGCCTCAGTCACGCCGAGATCGCGATGGCCTGCGCGCACGCCGCGAAGAACGCCATCCTCGACCACACGACGGCCGTTCGCGACGCCGACCTCGTGGCCGCGCTTGCGGAGCGACGCGGCGCGCGTGCCTAGCGCGCCGGGGAACTGACACGTGGCCACTCCGCGCAACCGCAAGCACATCCTCGTCCCCGGAGCACCAACGGCTGAGGCGTACAAGCCGCACGGGCGGAAGTTCGACGTCACCAAGCCCGCGCCGCCTACGAGCCGCGCAAGGCACGGCGAGGCGCTGGGGCGCGCGCTCGGGGCGGCCGTCGATGAGGCGGAAAAGCGCCGGGAAGAAGCTGGAATCGCGGTTCACGGCGCGGTGCCCGGGCTCTATGTGCAGTTCGAGAGCCAGCCCGGCGTGCCGCTCCAGGTGACCTCGCTCGAAGACTCGCGGCAGCGCATCGAGGTCGTCGCGGTCAGCCACGCGATGACCGAGGAGCTCGAGCCACGCCGCATCGAGCGCGCGACGGTGTTCGTGCCCGACGGAAAGGTGAAGCACTTCCTCAACAGGTTCGAGAGCTACTCGCTGGAGACGCCGAAGAATGCTGGCGAGCGCCGCCACGAGGCCATGCTCGATCCGGTCGCTCTGCTCCGTCTCGCCACGCTTCGTGGCTTGTGGACCGACACCGCCGAAGCCTACCCCGAGGAGAACGAGGCGATCTGGTGGGAGGTCTGGCTCCGTCGCCAGGACGGCGGCGAGCTCGAGCGCCTGATGGAGTTCGCGGCGGCGCGGGAGCTCGAGGTCGCGGCGCGGCGTCTCATGTTCGACGATCGCATCGTCACCCTCCTGCACGGCACTCCCGCGCAGCTCGCCGCGTCGATCGACGTGCTCCACGACTTGGCCGAGGTCCGCAAGGCCAAGGAGACCGCCGCCGTCTTCGTCGACATGGGTCCCGAGGACCAGGGCGAGTGGGCAAGAGAGCTGCGCGATCGCGTCACGGCGCCATCGGCTCGCGCGCCAGCCGTGTGCGTGCTCGACACCGGGGTCACGCGCGGGCACCCGCTGCTCAATGCCTCTCTCGACGCTGACGACTGCCACACCTGCGAGCCCGCGTGGGGCACGCACGACCACCTCGGACACGGATCCGAGATGGCCGGGCTCGCGCTTTACGGCGACCTCACGGCGGTCCTCGCGAGCACCCAGCCCATCGCGCTCCAGCACAGGCTCGAATCGGTGAAGATCTTGCCCCCCGCTGGGCACGCAGCGAACCCGCCCGACCTGTACGGTGCGGTCACCGCCGAGGCGGCGAGCCGCGTAGAGATCCAGGCTCCCACGCGCCGTCGCACGTTCTCCATGTCCATCTCCGCGACCGACGACCGCGATCGAGGGCAACCCACCTCGTGGTCCGCGGCGGTCGACGCGCTCGCCGCTGGCCGCTCGTTCGATCCGACCACGCAGGGGCTCGACTACCTCGACGACGGCGCCGACTCCGCGCACCGCCTCTTCGTGCTCTCCGCCGGGAACGTCGATCCGGGCGCGCTTCAGGTCGAGCACCTCGATCGCAGCGACGCCGACCCCATCCACGACCCGGGCCAGGCGTGGAACGCGCTCACCGTGGGTGCGATGACCGAGAAGGCCGCCATCACCGAATTGAGCCGAACCCCGGCCGGCGAGGCTGGAAGACGCGGCACCGCTACGCCTCCC
>CAZHGG010000726.1:0-3807 GCA_964531755.1 uncultured Polyangiaceae bacterium | reverse complement strand
GGCCTCCTCCGGCGCGCGCGCGGGCCTGTGGGGCCGAGGCTCGGTCAGCGCGACGAGGACGTCGGCAGAGGCGAGGACGCGCGCCGCGACGCCGACGTTCGGCGGCAGCGCCGCCCGCGGGTAGCCCGAGCCGTCGGCGCGCTCGTGGTCGGAGGAGGCGAGCGTCGCGAGCCCCCTCCACGGGGCGCTCGCGGAGAGGATGCGCTCGGTGAAGCCCGCGTGGCCGCGGACGCGCTCGCGCTCGGCCTCGTCCAGCGGGCCGGGCTTCTCCCAGATGGCGTTGGAGACGCTGATCCGGCCGAGGTCGTGCAGGAGCCCCGCCGTGTGCAGGCGCTCACAGTCCCCGTTGGGGAGCCCGATCTCGCGCGCCGCGGCCTCCGCGCACTCCGCGACCGCGCGGCTGTGCCCGAGCGTGAAAGGCGACTTCATGTCCGCGAAGTCGGCGAACGCGAGCGCGAAGGCCTGGGCGTCGTCGAGGTCGATCGAGGTGGACACGGGCGGCTCGCGCTCGAGGACCCGCGCGCGCACCCCCGCCCCGCCGAGGTCGGCGAGCAGCTCGCTCCATCGCGCGAGGCACACGTCGACGACCGCGGGATCGAACTGCGCCCCCCGGCGCACGGTGAGCAGATCGCGGGCCATCTCCGCGCCGCCGGGCAGCGCGGCGCACGTCGCGACGAGCTCGGCGGCCGCCAAGATCCTCGCCGCGATCGAGAGCTCGTCGCCCGCCTTCCCGCGCGGCGCGCCCTTGCCGTCGAAGCGCTCGTAGGTCTCGTCGAGCACGGCGCCCACGCTGGCCGGCAGCCCGAGCCGCCCCGCGAGGTGCACGGCGACCTCGCAGCGCACCGCGAAGATCCCGCTCACCTGGCGCGGGGCCTGCACCATGAACGAGGCGACCCGCCGCGCGCGCTCGACCGCGCCCTTGCCCACGCCGAAGCCGCGGCCTGCGGCGCGCAAGAGCGACAGCGGCGAGGCCGCGTCGGCGAGCGCGAGCGACGCGCGCAGCTCGCGCTCGTCGCCCATGAGCTTGGTCTCGGTCGTCGCCGTGGCGCTGCACCCGAGGTGGCGCAGCAGGCCACCGAAGTAGACGTCGGCGCGGTCGACGGGGCCCGGCCACGCCTCGGCGATTCGCGTGGCGATCAGCGCCGTGCGCAGCGCCGTCTCTGCCGGGAGCGCGGCCCCCACGTCGGCGGCGTGCGAGAGCGGTGCGAGCCACTCGGCAAGGGTCGCGGAAGGCATGCGCACCCGAGCCTAGGCAGGTTCGACCCGCCGCACAACGCGCGGCGGCCGAGCGGCCGAGCCGTCCGCGCACGCCCCTCGGGGCGCGCGTGCGCGAGCGGCCCTCACCGCCGCCGCGGTGGCACGTGCGGCTTGAAGTCGGGCGAGTCCTTCCACGCCGGCTCGGGCGGCGCGTGCCCCGCGCGCGGCGAGTAGCGCGACGGCTCGACGAGCTCCATCGTGGGAATGTACCGAGGGCAGTTCGGGAAGATCGCCCGGGCCGTGACGCGGACGATGAGCTGCGCGCCCTCCGTCGACGCGAGAAGGGGATCGTCCGCGTGGACCTGGGCTTCGCCGTTGACGCGGAGCCGTCGTGGCTTGTCGTGGAGCGAGATGAACAGGAGCCCGACGTGCGCGTTGACGCCGATGTTCCCCAGGCTCTTGAACATGCCATTGCCGTCGTAGTCTGGGAAGGCGAGCTCCGACGCGCCGACGACGCGGACGAACCCAGGCGCGCCGCCCTTGAACGAGCAGTCGGGTCGGCCCTCGGCGTCGGCGGTGGCCAGGAAAAAATAGCTCGCGCTCTCGATGAACGCCTGGTCGTCGGCGGTGAACGCCGCGCGGGCGAGCTTCTCCTCCAGGCGGTCGGCCAGGGCCCGGCTCCCGAAGTCGTCTTGAAGCCGCCGGTTGCCCTCGTGATAGAGCTTGGTCATCGGGATACCTGCCTCGCTAAGTCGTTGCCAATCGGAGTGGGTGAGACGAACCGGTGGCCCGAACCGGTGACGCGAGCGCACTCGTCAGAGGTGGAAGAGGCTGCGGAGGCGCGGGAAGTTCTCCGTGCAGCCGATGGGCGCCCCGTGGGCGGAGTCGGACGCGCAGACGACCGCGTCGTCGAACCGGCGGGCCGGGTCGATCTCCATCACGTCCCAGATCGCCGCGTGCGCGGGGCAGAAGGCGTCGCTCGCCGCGGCGAAGCCAAACGCGGCGAGCGCCGGATCCGTCGCCCACGAGCCGTCGCGGACGAGCCAGCTCGCGGGGCCCGCCGCGGCGGTGTCGCACGGCGACGCCAGGGCCACGATGCGCCGCACGGCGTGGAGCTTGCCGAGGAGCGTGGCGTGGCCGCCACCCTGCGAGTGCCCGCTCACGATGACCTGGCCCCAGCGGACGGTGGCCTCCGGCGTCGCGCCCGGCTGCAGGAACGCGCCCCAGCCGCCTCCCGGATCGACCCGCGCGAGGTGCTGGAGGGCGAGCGCGAGGCGCGCGTAGACACCCTCGCTCGGGAGCACTCCGCGGAGCGTCTCGTCGGCGCCCACCTGGAAGACCCCCGTGAGGACGGTCGTGCGCGAAGCGAGGTAACACGCGTCCGTGTCCCCGCAGAGGCCGCCGATGGTGACGTTGCTCCGGTATGACAGGCCGAGGGCGTGGTGGCCCTCGGCGAGGGCCGCCGTATACACGTTCCGCGCCGGGTTCTTCGCCACCCCGGCGGGGTGGCCGCCGCTCCCGTTCAGCGAGAGCACGAGGAAGCCAGACGCCCCCGCCTGCGGCGCGAGCGCATAGTGGGGGAATGTCGCGTTCTCACCTGTCGCCGCAGCCCCCGTCTCCTCGGGGGTGACGGTCACGCAGGTGGCGCCCGACGCGACGATCACGCCGGCCGGGCAGGGGGTCGGCGGCGGCACCGGGGCGTCGGGGCTGGCGTCCACCGGAGGCGGGGGAGGCGGGCCCGTGTCCCCGCCCGCGTCGGCGCTCGCCTCCGGCGCTGCGGCGTCAACGAGTTGCCCGGCGTCCACGGAGACGCCGCCGTCGGCGCCGCCGTCGCCGGTGGAGGGGGACGCGGCTGTCCCGCAGGCACACGCGAGCACGACACCGACCGACACGACGACGCGACCGAGACGCATGGGCCCTCCGCCCCCTCAGGCTAGCAGGGCCGCCCGGTGCCGGGAACCGGCGTCGTCCACCGCCACGCGGGCCGCGTGCCGTGAGCCGACGCCATCATCCATCCCGCGGGCCACGGCTGCGGGCGTGGGCAGCTCAGACGCCGACGACGGCGCCGTGCGCCTCGCCGAGGACGTCGGGCCGCGCGCTCACGCCGTACTTCTGCAGGATCGGCATGAGCTTCGCGCCGAAGGCCTCGAGCTTGGCGGGGCTCTCGAACACGTCGACCACCTGGAGGCCCTCCTTGTCACCGAAGCAGACGTGGTACGCCCGCCCGTCCGGGTGCTCGAGCCCCGCCGCGGCCAGCTCCCGCATGATCCCGTCGTACTTCACCGCGCTCATCCCCACGACCTCATACTTGACGACAATCGGCATCGCTTCCTCCCTCGGTTGTGCCGGACACTCCGGCCTTTCTCTGGAGGCGTTACTTCGACGTGTTACGTCGTTACACGGAGCGCGCCGTTCGGATCCGGATCGTAGGCGCAGAAGAGGCCGGTCCGCGTCGAACGCTCGAAATGGTCAGCGATCTCGGGTGCTTCCCGTCTCATGGCGTCGATCGCCCGCTTCAGCGCCACCGTGACCGCCACGCGGGCCCGCTCCGCCGCCGAGCCGTGGCGTCGCGCGCGTCCGCCCGCCCCGAGCGCGGCGGCGACGTGCTCC
>CAZHGG010000725.1:0-3809 GCA_964531755.1 uncultured Polyangiaceae bacterium | reverse complement strand
GGGGTCGCGGAGCCAGCCGGCGCCGGCCCCGCGGCCCGCGATCTTGGGCACCCAGCAGCCGCAGTTGATGTCGAGGTAGAACGGGCGCGCGTCGGCGGCGATGCGCGCGGCCTCGGCCAGGCGCGTCGGGTCGGAGCCGTAGATTTGGATCGCCGTGAGCTGGTCGTCGGCGGAGAGGTGGATCTTGCGCTTGGCGTTGCGGCAGCCGCGCAGCAGGCCCTCGACGTTGACGAACTCGGTGACGCACACGTCCGCGCCCACGGTGCGGCAGAGGCGCCGAAACACGTCGTCGGTGATGTCCTCCATGGGCGCGAGGATCACGGGCTTCGACGCGAAGACGGCGTCGAAGGACGGGGTCGCAGGCGCCGGGGAAGAGGCGGAAGAGGCGGAGGAGGCGGGGGTCGTCACGCGGCCTCCCTAGCGCAACTGGCGCGCCCGCGCACGCCCGCCGCGCGGCCGTCCGTCACGGGAAGGCGAGCACGAAGCACTGGGTGCGCGGCCCCACCGTGTTCACGTCGTTGCAGTAGAGGATCTCGTTCTTCTCGCCGTCGCGCACGACGAAGGCGGTGTGGAGCGATCCCCCCGTGAGCCCGAGGTCGGCCAGGGCGCTGAGGGAAGGGCTCGCGGCGCCCTCCTCGCGGAGGCCGAGCGTGGTCGGTGGCGGCCCGGGCTCGACCGACGCGTAACCGAGGGTGTCGACCGGCGCGGCGTCCGCCTCGGCGCGGAGCGCGGCGAGCGGCGCGAGCGTGCCGAGGGTGGTGGTCCGCGTGGCGTAGAGGGTGGCCAGGAGCGACTTGCCCCCGGCCGACGCGTAAATAAGTCGTAGAGTCGCACGGTTAGGCGACACATCCGGGGCGTCGTCGAAGGCCGTCACGCTCGCCAACGTCCGCTCGCGCGCGGCGTCGCCGGTGTCGGCCTTCGCGTCGGCGGGCCCGGCGTCGGCGCCCTGGGCGGGCCCGGTGAGGTGCACGAGCGCCGTCTTCAGCTTGCCGGGCTCGAGCGTGATGGCGCCGACCGCCAGGGGCTGCGCGCACGAGCCGGAGCCTGCGGCGACCATCGCGATCTCGACCGTGCCGGAGCCCTCCACCGACACGTATTGCGAGGCGGTCAGGTAGCTCACCCCGACGGCCGCGGCGTCGGGCGCGTTCGCCGCGGCGTCGCTCGCGTCAGGGGTCTGCGCGTCGACGGCGTCGGCGTCGGCGGCGTCAGGGGCGGGCCCCCCGTCGCGCGCGCGGCCTCCGCCGAGCACGGGCCCGGCGTACAGGTCTTGCGGGCCGGTGCGTGTACAGAAGTCGAGCGCGGGGAGCCCTACCGCCGCGTGCACGACCCGCAGCGTCCCCACCCGCGCGCCCGCCTCGGTGGGGACCTGCGAGGCGTCGCGAGGCAGGACCGGCGTGCCGGTGTCCGCCTGCAGGATGACCGTGGGGGGGTCGCCCGAGGCCCCGCACGCCGCGATCGCGGCGGCGCTCGCCGAGAGAGTGACGGCGCCAAACGCCAGGGCGGCGCGCTTACGGAGGCAGCGGAGGAGACGCAAGGCGGGTTCCACGAGCGCGGCCGGGGCCGCAAGAGGAGCGAAGGGCCGCCGGGAGGCGGCGAGATGAACTAGAGTAGCGCACAGGAAGGCCGCTGTCGCGAATCGCTCGCGCGCGGCCGCGAAGGAGCACCCGCTTGCAGCCCGAAGACCTCAAGGCCCTCCGCAAGGAGCTCGCGTGCACCGCCAAGGAGCTCGCCGCCGCGCTGGCGATCGAGCAGTCCACCGTGATGGCGTGGGAGCGGGGCGATCTCTTCCCGACCAAGGCCTTCGTGCAGCAGATGGAGGCGCTCCGGGCGAAGGGCCCGTCGTCGATCCCGCGGAAGGCGAAGGGGCCCGACGCCATGAAGACCCTCGCCGACCCCGGGTTCTGGGGGCTCGTCCGGAAGCTCGCGGCCCACAAGAAGCTCCGCGATGAGGCCCTGAAGCTCGCCGCCGGCTACCCCGATCCCGCCGACGACTGAGCGGCAGCTCAGGCGGGCGCGTCGTCGTCGTCCGCGTCGTCGTCGCCCGTGCTGGTGTCGTCGTCGGGCGCCGGCTCGTCCCCGAGGTCGAAGCCGTCGTCGAGCGGCGCGTCGCCGTCGCCCGCGTCGTCGTCGTCGCCGAGGGCGCTGTCCGCCACGCCGCCGAGCGCGTCGCCGAGCTCGCTCTCCTCCGGGTCCGCGTCGGCGGCGAGCGCTGCGCGCTCGAGCTCCGCGAGCGCCTCGTCGACGCGGGTGTCGCCGACGAGCTCGTCGGTCGGCGAGGACGCGGGCGCGGTCTCCGGCTCGCCGAGGTCCTCGCCCGCGGTCTCTGGGGCCTCTCCCGGGGCGGGCGCTTCGCTCGCCGGGGTCTCCTCGTAGGGCTCGCCGAGCTCGCGCTCGACGACGCGCTTCGAATCGTCGTTCAGCTCCGTGAACTCGCGCAGCGTGGGGAGATCTTTCAGCGAGGCGATGCCGAAGAACTCGAGGAACTGCGGCGTCGTGCCGTACAGGATGGGGCGACCCGGTTCGTCCTTTTTTCCAAGGATCTTGATGAGATCGCGCTCGAGGAGCATCTTCAGCACGGGCCCCGAGTCGACCCCGCGGATGTCGTCGATCTCGGGCCTCGTGATGGGCTGTCGGTAGGCGAGGATCGACAGGGTCTCGATCTGCGCCCGCGTCAGCTTCACGGGCTTCTGCCCGGTGAGCTCCCGGACGAACGGCGCGTAGACGGGGTTGGTGCGGAACACCCACGCGCCGCCGACCTCGTCGAGCTGGATGCCTCGGCCGAGGTAGGTCGCGCGGAGCCCGGCGAGCACCCGGCGGATCTCTTTGGTCGTGCTCTCCGCGCGGCGGGCGAGCTCCGCGGGTCGCACGGGCGAGTCGGAGGCGAAGACGAGGGCCTCGACGAGGCCGCGCAGGTGGACCTCGGCGACGTCCTCGGTGGCCGCGTCGGAGCGGCTGTCGATGATGACCACGTCGTGGGGCCGTCCCTCGGCGAGATCGTCGCGCTCATACAGCGCCGGCACGCCCCCGGTGAGGTTCACGGTGACGTCGACGTCGTCGGGCCAGCGGAACGCGCCGATCGAGCTGACGATCTCGTCCGGGCCGTCCTCGGGCCCCGCGGGCGCCGGCGGGACCACCGAGTCGGGGGGCGCCTCAGGCCACTCGCCGTCGTCCTCCTCGGCGGATCCGTCGCCGCGGGGCGTGGGTACGGCGTCGTCCGCGCCACGCGTCGACGCCTCCCCGTCGGCCGCGACGGGCGCGCTCTCGGCCTCCTCGGGCGCCGCGTCGGCGGGAGCGGCCTCGTCGGGAGCGGCCTCGTCGGGAGCGACGTCGGCAGGAGCGGCCTCGTCGCGAGTGGCAGGAGTGGCCTCGTCGGGAGCGACGTCGGCAGGAGCGGCCTCGGCAGGAGCGGCCTCGGCAGGAGCGGCCTCGGCAGGAGCGGCCTCGGGCGAGGCGGCGGTGGGGCTCTCGGCCTCGGCCAGCGTCGCGTCGGGGGCCGGGGTCCCTGAGGTCGCGCCCTTCTTCTTCCGGGCGGTCGCGGAGGCCTGCTTCTTCTTGCGACTGGTCACGGAGTGCGCCCTTCCTCGGTCTGGTCGTCGGGGTGGCCCGCGTCGCCGGCGGGGGGCGTGGGCTCGGCAGCCGACACCGCCTCTGCCGCCCGATTATCCCCGCTTCCTTCGTCGCCTGGAAGCGCCGCGTCGGGCGTCGGCGCGTCCTCGGGCGGCGCCCCGGCGACGGTCGCGCGCGCCTCGTCGACGAGGGGGTCCTCGTGCACGCGCGCCTCGCCGTCCGGCGCGGCGGTGGCCGCCGCC
>CAZHGG010000724.1:0-3817 GCA_964531755.1 uncultured Polyangiaceae bacterium | reverse complement strand
GCGCCCGCGCTCGACTTGGCGGGCGCCATGGGGGCCATGGCCGGCGCGCTCTCCCCGGAGGCCATCCCGCACCCCTCCAGGCACGCGAGCGCGCCGAGCACGACCAGGCACAGTGTCGACCACCTTGTCCGCATGTTCAGTCCTCCGTCGGTTCGCGAGCGCTCAGCGTAGGGCGAAAACGCCCCCGCCGCCGCGACCTTACAGCGACGGGCTCGCGCGGCGGCGGTTCCAGGGCCTCCCGCGAGCGGACACTTGCGGGGGCGGGTCCGTTCCGGTAAGGACGGGCGCCATCCATGCCGTGCAAGTGATCTTGCACCCCCCTGAAGGAGTATCGCCATGAAGAGCCCGCTCGCGACCGTGAAAGAGAAGTTCGGTGACAAGGCCAAGCTGGTCGCCGCCGTGGAAGGCTTCGCCGGAGACAACCTCTGGCTCGGCCGCACGAACCCGAAGAAGGGCCTCGCCCACGTGTCCAACGCGAAGCTGCTGCGCCTGCACGCCGTGTTCACCGAGGTGAAGGCGAAGTTCGGCACGCACGAGAAGCTCGTCGGCGCCATCCTCGAGGCCGAGAAGCGCGTGGCCGACGCCGGGTACAAGGCGCGCCTCGCCGCGTGGCCCGTCCCGCGGCTCTACGACCACTACAAGGCCGTCACCAAGCGGGCCAAGGCCGCCAAGTGAGCACCCAGAAGGCGCGAGGCGCGTCGACGTCGTCGAGCCCCTCGCTCATTGACGACGTCCTCGGAGGAGCGACGATGAAGAAGAAGCAGGCGAAGGCTGGCTCGAAGGCGCCGAGCGTCCCTGTCATCCAGATGGGCGAGAGCGGCTTCCCGCTCATGGCCGAGATGTTCACGCCGAAGGCGATCTTCTTCTGCAACGGCGTGGGCGTCCACAAGGACCGCCTCTCGTCGTTCGAGCTCGCCCTCCGCGACGCGGGCGTGGAGAAGGCGAACCTCGTCACCGTGAGCTCGATCTTCCCGCCCCACTGCCGCGAGATCAGCCGCAAGGAGGGCGAGAAGCTCATCCGCCCGGGGCAGATCGTCCACTGCGTGATGGCGCGCCAAGACACGAACGAGCCGAACCGCCTGATCGCCACGTCGATCGGCCTCGCCCGCCCGGCCGACCCCAACATGTACGGCTACTTGTCGGAGCACCACAGCTACGGCGAGACCTCGAAGGTCGCCGGCGAGTACGCCGAGGACCTCGCGGCGACGATGCTCGCGACCACGCTCGGCATCGACTTCGACCCCGAGAAGGCGTGGAACGAGCGCGAGCAGGTCTTCAAGATGAACAAGACCATCCTGAAGACCCGGCACATCGCGCAGAGCGCGGAGGGTCACGCCAAGGGCCTCTGGTCCACGGTCGTGTCGCTCGGCGTCTTCATCTTCTGAGGAGCGCAGCGCGCGACCGAGCACCGCGAGAGAGGAGGCGCCGATGGCCGAGACCACCATCCGAGACGAGTTCGACTGCACCGTCGAGACCTACTGGGAGAAGTGCCACTTCGACGCCGACTACAACCGGCGCCTCTACCTCGAGCACCTCAAGTTCCCGGGGTGGAGCCTCCTCGAGACCCGCCGAGACGGCGGCAAGGTGAGCCGCAAGGTCCACCTCGATCCGCCGGTCGGCACCTTGCCCGGCCCGGTCAAGAAGGCCCTCGGCGATCGCTTCAGCTACACCGAGAGCGGCACCTACGACCCCGCCACCGGGCGCTACACGTTCACCATCACGCCGAGCACCCTCGGCGACAAGACCCAGGTGGACGGCGAGATCTGGTGCGAGAAGCTCGGCGAGGGCAGGCTCGCGCGCTTCGCGCGCATCCGCGTGGACGTGAAGGTCTTCATGGTGGGCTCGCTCATCGAGGAGAAGGTCATGGGCGACCTCAAGTCGTCGTACGCGAACGCCGCGCCGTTCACGAACGCCTTCGTCAAGTCGCTGCCGCCGGCCTAGCCGCGGCGAGGCCGCTCAGAACGCGAGGCCAAAGACCGGCGCGTAGCTGGCGCCCGGCATGGGCACCTCGTGAGCCACGTCCCGATACTCGGGCAGCCGCACGTTGAGCATGCCCGCGTCGCGCGCGGGCCCGGGCGTGCCCACCTCTTGCTTCACCTTGGTGCGCGAGTTCATCACGATGAGCGGGATGCCCACGGCCGTGAGCGCCAAGCCCGAGAGCATCATGATGCCACCCGTGGTCTTCCCGGCGGAGCTGCCGCCCGAGCTGCCGCTCGACGAGAACGAGATGCTGATCGAGCTCACGGCGTAGACGAAGAGCCCCGCGACAGCGACCACCGGCCCGAGCGCGGTCATGACGATGCCGCCCACGAAGCCGCCGGTGTGGCCCGAGTTGACGTCGACCACCATCGGCTTCCCGTCGGTGCTCGCGAGCTTGAAATTCCCGGACTTTCGGATGCCGTCGCCGCCGATGCGGTACATCGCGTCGAGGGGGAGCGCGCGATCGCACGGTGAGTGACACATCGGCACGAACTCTCCCCCCTGCGGCCCGCGCATCTCGAGGACCGCGTCGTCGTCGCCCTCGAGGTGCACGAAGGCCGCGGTGGCCGTGGAGGCCGGCGCGCCGGGCGGCGGCGACTGAACGATGACGACCTGCTGCTGCGGCTGCGGCTGCACGACGACCACGGCCGGAGGGGCCGGCGCGTTCTCCGCCACGACCTTCCCGTCGTGCGTGGCCTTTCGCACCAGGTTCCACTGGAACGTCTTGGACTCGGTGCCGACGAGGACGGTGATGCGGTTCTGCGGCACGAGCTCGGTGAACGTGCCCGTGATGACCGTGCCGTCTTGGAGGGTGACGGTGTCGGGCCCGGCCGCGGGCTTCGCGTCCGCCGCGTGCGCGGAGCCCGCGAGGAGCGCGCAGAGCACGCCCGCCGCGAGGCCGGCGGCATGTTGAGCCCGTGCACCACCCGATCGACTCGACTTCATAGACCCTCCACGTTCGGCTCGCAGCATAGAGGAGCGCCTCGCGGTGGGCGAGCGCTCGCGCCGGCGCCTCCTGCACCCCTCGTGCCGGTGCGCCGCGCCTCTGCGCCTGGGCGACGCGGGCCTGGAGCGCCGCGACAGCGCTGTCAGGCCGTGTGAACGCCGGTTCTCGCGGGTTTACCGTTCTTTACCCCCTGGGCGCGGGCGCCCGGCGGCGCGCGACTGCACGCTCTCGGCTGGAGGTTGTCGCATGAAGTCCATCCGTCGCTTTTTCGTCGTCCCCGCGCTCGCCGCGCTGCTCGCCCTCGGGGCCACCGCCTGCAGCGGCGCGTCCACCGCTTCCACGGCGCAGACCGCCACGGCCGCCACCCGCGCCCCCGTGGCGCAGGGCGCGCACGGCTTCGTGAAGGTCGCGGGCGAGGCGCTCGGCGAGGTCGAGCTCCGCCCCGAGCAGCGCGCCGAGATCGAGAAGCTCGCGCAGGCCGCCGAGACACGGCACGCCGCCGTCCGCGCCGACGTGAAGGCGCTGCTGCTCGACGCGGCCGACCAGATCGAGAGGGGCGCGGTCGATCGCGCCGCCCTCACGCCCCGGCTGGACCAGGTCCTCGCGAAGATGGACCAGGCGCGGCCGGAGGACCAGGCCTCGCTCGTCAAGCTGCACGACGTGCTCGACGACGCGCAGCGCGCCGCGTTCGTCGACGCCCTCCGGGAGCGCGGCAAGCAGCGCATGATGGGCGCGCGCGAGCGGGGTGGCGGCCTGTGGGCCCTCGGCAAGGACCTCGCGCTGACGCCCGAGCAGGGCGCCACCATCCGCGAGGCCGTGCGCGACGGCGTGCTCGCGCTGCTCGGCGCCGGCGAGGCCGAGCACGCGCGAGCCGGCGAGGGCGCGGGCGCC
>CAZHGG010000723.1:0-3819 GCA_964531755.1 uncultured Polyangiaceae bacterium | reverse complement strand
CATGAACAAGCCGATTCGCCGCGCGTGTGTCATCGGCGCGGGCGTGATGGGGCAAGGCATCGCCGCCCATTTCGCCAACGCCGGGATCGAGGTCCTCCTCCTCGACATCGTCCCCCCCGACCTGAAAGACGCGGACAAGGCGCCCAAGGCGGCGCGCAACGCGTTCGCCGCCGGCGGCCTCGACAAGGCGCTGAAGGCGCGCCCCGCCGCGTTCTTCCACAAGCAGAACGCCCGCCTCGTGACCGTGGGAAACACCACCGACGACCTCGAGGGCGTCAAGACCTGCGACCTCGTCATCGAGGCCGTGCTCGAGCGCATCGACGTGAAGCAGGCCCTCCTCGAGAAGCTCGAGGCCCTCGTGCCGCCGCACGCGATCGTCGCCTCGAACACCTCGGGCCTGCGCATCGTCGACATGCTGAAGGGCCGCTCGGACGCCTTCAAGAAGCGCTTCCTGGTGATGCACTTCTTCAACCCCGTCCGGTACATGAAGCTCCTCGAGCTCGTGTGGGGCCCCGACACCGATCCCGCCGTGGTGGCCCACGTGAAGAAGTTCGGCGAGGACGTGCTCGGCAAGGGCGTGGTCTTCGGGAAGGACACCCCGAACTTCGTCGGCAACCGGATCGGCGTGCACGCCATGATGTCGACCATCCACCAGATGCTCGAAGACGGCCTCACCCCCGAGGACGTCGACAACATCACGGGCACCCCCATGGGTCACCCGAAGAGCGCCAGCTTCCGCACGGCCGATCTCGTCGGCCTCGACACCTTCGCCCACGTCTCGGACAACTGCTGGAAGGCGCTCGAGAACGACGAGGACCGCAAGATCTTCGAGCTCCCCGCCTTCATCCGGACGATGGTGGAGAAGAAGCTGCTCGGGAACAAGACGAAGGGCGGCTTCTACAAGAAGGGCGCCGACAAGAGCATCGAGACCTTCGACCCCGTGACGCTCGCGTACCGCCCCAAGGGCGGCGACGACGCCATCAAGGCGGCCACCAAGGCGATCTCCAAGGAGGAGGATCCGCGGGCGCGCGTGCGCAAGCTCGTCGCCGACCAGGGCAAGGCGGGCGCCTTCGCGTGGAAGGTGCTCTCGAAGGGCCTCGCGTACGCGGCGCGCCGCGTGGGCGAGATCACCGACGACGTGACCGCCATCGATGACGCGATGAAGTGGGGCTACAACTGGGAGCTCGGCCCGTTCGAGACCTGGGACGCGCTCGGCTTCGTCGAGACCACCGACCGCATGGTGAAGGAGGGGGTGAAGCTGCCCGACTCCGTGCTCAAGATGAAGGAGAGCGGGGCGACCTGCTTCTACCGCGCCGACGGCGCCGTGTTCGACCTCGCGAAGGGAGAGTACCAGGCGCGCGAGGCCGATCCGCGGTACGCGACCCTCACCATCCTCCGCCGTGGCGGCGCGCCGGTGCTGAAGAACGACGGCGCGGAGGCGTGGGACCTGGGCGACGGCGTGCTCGGGCTCACCTTCAAGACCAAGGCCAACAGCATCGACCCCGACGTGATCGGCATGATCACGAAGGCCGTCGAGAAGGCCGAGACCGACTTCCGCGCGATGGTCGTCGCGAACGAGGGCGAGCACTTCTGCGTGGGCGCGAACCTCTTCCTCGTCGTGATGGCCGCGGGCGCCCAGCAGTGGGACCAGATCCGCACGATGGTGCGGGGGTATCAGGGCGCCGTGCAGCGCATGAAGTACGCGAGCGTGCCCGTGGTGGTCGCGCCGTACGGCATGACCCTCGGCGGCGGCCTCGAGCTCTGCTACGGCGGCGCGGCGGTCCAGGCGGCGGCCGAGACCTACTCGGGCCTCGTCGAGGTCGGCGTGGGCCTCCTCCCCGGCGGCGCGGGCAACCTGAACATGCTCTGGCGCGCGCTCGACGGCGTGCCCGAGGGGGCGCAGCTGAACGTGCTCGAGATCGTGACCAACACGTTCAAGAACATCGCGCTCGCCAAGATCGCCACCAGCGCGGAGGAGGGCAAGGCGCTCGGGTACTTCCGCAAGACCGACGGCGTGTCGTTCGACAAGGCGCGCGTGCTCGTCGACGCCAAGAACCGCGCGCTCGGCCTCGCGGCCTCGGGCTACCACCCGCCCACGCCGAAGGCCTACGTGCTCCCCGGCGAGAGCGGGATCGCCACGCTGCGCATGATGGTCGACACGCTCGTGGCGGGAGGCTTCGCCTCCGCCCACGACGCGAAGATCGCGGGCAAGGTCGCCGAGGTGCTCTGCGGCGGCGTCGCCGGCGCCTCGCGCGAGAACACCGAGTCGCAGCTCCTCGAGCTCGAGGCGGAGGCGTTCGTGAGCCTCTGCGGTGAGCCGAAGAGCCAGGAACGCATGCAGTACATGCTCATGAACAACAAGCCGCTCAGGAACTAAGCCCATGATGGACATCGTCATTGTCGAAGCCGTTCGTTCCGCCGTGGGCCGCGCGCTGAAGGGCTCTCTCGCCCTGCGCCGCCCCGACGACCTCGCCGGGGAGGTCATCCGTGGCCTCCTCGCGCGCGTCCCCCAGGTGAAGGCCACCGAGATCGAGGACCTCGTCCTCGGCTGCGCCATGCCGGAGGGCGAGCAGGGCCTCAACATCGCGCGCCTCGCGGGCCTGCTCGGCGGGCTCCCCGAGGAGTCGTCCGCGATGACCATCAACCGCTTCTGCTCGAGCGGCCTCCAGGCCCTCGCGCTGGGCGCGGGCGCGATCGCCATCGGCTCGAACGACATCGTCGTCGCGGGCGGCGTCGAGTCGATGAGCATGGTGCCCATGACGGGCAACAAGCTCTCGGCCTCGATGGAGGTCATGGAGAAGTACCCCACGGCGTACACGCCGATGGGCATCACGGCGGAGAACGTCGCCGCCAAGTTCGGCGTCACCCGCCAAGAGCAGGACGAGTTCGCGCTCGGCAGCCAGAAGAAGGCCGCCGCGGCGATCGAGGCGAAGAAATTCGACCAAGAGATCGTCCCGGTCACGGGCGTGAAGTTCGACGGCGACGCGAAGGTGAGCTTCGAGTTCCGCCGCGACGAGATGGTGCGCCCCGACACCACCCTCGAGAGCCTCGCGGGCCTCAAGCCCGTGTTCAACGCGAAGGGCAGCGTCACCGCCGGCAACAGCTCGCCGCTCAGCGACGGCGCGGCCGCGGCCCTCCTCATGAGCCGCAAGAAGGCCGACTCGCTCGGCATCAAGGGGCTCGGCCTGCTGCGCGCGTACGTCACCGTTGGCGTCGACCCCGCCATCATGGGCATCGGGCCCGTGCCGGCGGTCCAGAAGCTCCTCGCGAAGACCGGCCTCAAGATCTCGGACATCGATCTCTTCGAGGTCAACGAGGCCTTCGCCAGCCAGTCGGTCTACGTGAAGAAGACGCTGGGCCTCCCCGAGGACAGGCTCAACGTGAACGGTGGCGCCATCGCCCTCGGGCACCCGCTCGGGTGCACCGGAGCGAAGCTCACCGCCACGGCGCTCTACGAGCTCCGGCGCCGCGGCGGCAAGTACGCCGTCGTCACGATGTGCATCGGCGGCGGCATGGGCGCGGCGGGGCTGCTCGAGTCGATCCCGGCCTGACGGCGCGGGGTGCGCGAACAGCGTGTAGACTGCACGTAGAAGCGGCGGGGTCCCTGCGGGGGCCTCGCCGCTCCTGTTCTTGCCTTGGGTCTCGGCCCTGGGGGGGCCTCACGGGCCGTTCAGGGCTCGGTCGGAGGGGCCTCGGGCGCCTCGGGGGGCTCTCCATCGTCGCCGTCGGACGCCGGGGGGGAGCCCAGCGCCGGGGCGGAGTCGAGCGCCGGGGCGGAGTCGAGCGCCGGGGCGGAGTCGAGCGCCGGGGCGGAGTCGA
>CAZHGG010000722.1:0-3835 GCA_964531755.1 uncultured Polyangiaceae bacterium | reverse complement strand
ACCGTGAGCGAGTGGGGCGCCGGGCGGCCCGCCGCCCCGGCGGCGCCGAGCGCCTCGATGAGCGTGGCGAGCTGCCGCCCCGACCACGCGCCCACGTCGAGCACCGTGGGGGCCTGCTCGCCCAGGCACGCGCGCTCGAGCAGCGCGCTCGACAGCGACGTCGCGAGGCCGACGAGCGGCAGCGACGTCACGAGCAGCTGGAACAGGTGGATCTGCGGCACCTCGAAGCGCTCGAGGTAGAGGCCCGCGCGCCGCTCGGTCGCGGGCGAGAGGCGCCGCGCGAGGGCCGCGCCGAACACGTAGAGCAGCACCGCCCGCGGGTCCGCGTCCTCGCCCACGTCGTCGAGCAGCGCCGCGAGCTCGCGGTCGGCGCCGGCCTCGTCGTGGGCGACGCGCTGGGCGATTTGGTGCAGTTGGTCGACACGAGCTTGGTGCAAGGGGCCTCCGCGCGAGGCACCACCGTAGCAGCGGGGCCCGGCTCTGCCGCTCGCGAGAAAAAATCACCTCGGGCTCATAACGCCGCCGGCCCGCCACCACCCACACCTCGAGCGACGGGCCCGCGCGTGCGGCGCGGCGCGAGGCTCATCATGCGCGCGGCGACGCGCGACGGAGGCGACGATGAATTCTCACAAGTGCATGATTTCCTATGTGGTTCTCTCGGCGCTGCTCGCGGCCTCCGCGGCCGGCTGCGCGACCTTCGGTGCGACGGTCGACGACGAGCACGACCACGACCACGGCGCCGAGGGGGCGACCGGCGGCGCCCCGACGCCCGGGTCCCCGCCGGCCGCGCCGGGCGGCCCGTACGTGTCGCTCCACGTGCGCGGCAGCCAGGCCCCCGTCGCCCACGAGCCGGGCACGGCGGGGCAGACGCCCACCGCGCAGCGCCTGGCCTTCAAGAGCCTGACCCTCTTCGCCACGCGCGAGGACGCGGCCGCGGACCGCGACGGCTACGCGGTGTACGACCTCGCGACGCCCGTCGAGGCGGGCGTGGGCCAAGGGGAGGACACGGTCATCACCAAGCTGCCGATCCGCTCGCTCCGCCCCGGCCACTACACCGCCGCCCGCGTGCGCGTGGCCTACGTGCGCTACGCGGTGCGCTCCACCATGCACTCGCTCGGCTTCGCGGTGCCCGGCGAGTTCGAGAACGTGCAGGTGCTCGCCAACGACACCGTGCTCGACGGCCAGGTCCGCCAGAAGGGCTACTACCGCTACACGTTCCGGTCTCCGCAGACCGGCCCGGTGAGCGTCGAGGGGACCGACGCGCCCGTCCCGCTCACCACCGGCCTGGGCGGGCTCTCGCTCGAGGTGGGGGCCGAAGGGCTGAGCTACGTCGTGCCCGTCGACCTCAAGATCGACACCGCGGTCTCGTACGATCTCCACGCGATCTACGAGGTGAACACCCACGAGAACTTCCGCTGGCGGGACGAGGCGATCCCCGGCTACGTGGCCGGCGTCTACGACACGACGCCGACCTCGTTCGAGCCCGTGGTCAGCTTCGGGGCGAACAGCGCCCGGCTCTACTGGGAGCAGTGACGGGCCTGCTCGCGAGCGCGGGCCGCTTCCGCGGGCTCCACATCGCGCCGCCGATCGCGTAGACCTCGGGGATGCCTGCGGTCGCTCGCCTCGCCGTCGCGCTCGGCCTCGTGACCGGCCTCGCCCTCACGCTCGCCCTCACGCTCGCCGTCGGCTGCGGCGCCGACGTGGACCTCGGCGGCTACCCCCGCGACGCCGCGCCGGACGCCACCGACGCCTCGCGGGAGTGAGCCACCTTACAAAGACGAAAGCTCCCGAGCGCAGACCCAATACTCGCGGCTTTCGAGGGTCGCGCCGCGCTTGCGCCGGTGCATGGTTCGGGCGGCCCATCCGTCTCACGACCCTGGCGAGGCGTGGGATCCCCGCGCGGCCGAAAGAAGGAGGAGCCAATGAACTACTGGAAGGTCTCGACGTTTGTCCTCGCAGGTGTGGTGGGTCTCGGCGCGGTCTACGAGACCGCGAAGCCGGCGCAAGCGGAGGCCCAGCCGAACATGGAGGCCGCGCTCGGCATGCTGAAGGGCGCAAAGGGCCGCCTCCAGGCCGCCACGCACGACAAGGGCGGCCACCGTGTGAAGGCGATCGCGGCGACCAACACGGCGATCCAAGAGGTCGAGGCGGGCATCGCCTACGACAACACGCACAAGTAGCGTCCGCGCCGGCCGACCGGCGAGCGCGCGCGAGGGGTGCCACGCGAGGCGGGGCGCCCCTCGTGGCTTTTGTCGCGCGGTCCGCCACGCGCCCCGTCGCGCGGCGCCCCTCGCGGCGCCCCGACATCCTGTAGGATGCCGCCCGGCGGATGCTCTTCAACAGCTTCTTGTTCTTGTACTTCTTCCTGGCGGTCTTCGCGGTCCGCTGGGCGCTGCCGCAGCGCTTCGTCGGGCCGTTCCTCCTCGCCGCCAGCTATGCCTTCTACCTGTCGTGGGGCCTGAAGTACGGCGCGCTCATCCTCGGGATGACGCTCTTCACCTACGTGGCCGCCGGCCGCATCAAGGGCGCGCCCGACCCGGTCACCAAGAAGCGGCGCCTCGTCGGCACGGTGGTGCTGCTGCTCGTGCCGCTGGTGTTCTTCAAGTACACGGATTTCCTCCTGGGGACCGTGGGCGCGAAGACCCGCCTCGAGCTCGCGCTGCCGCTCGGCATCTCGTTCTTCACGTTCGAGATGTTGAGCTACGTGATCGATCTCTACCGGGGCGGCCCCGAGGCGAAGAGCGTCACCGAGTTCTTCCTGTACATCGCGTATTTCCCGCACCTCGTCGCGGGCCCCATCGTGCGCGCAGACGAGCTCCTGCCCGAGCTCGGGCGCGAGCACACCTTCGACTCCGAGAAGGTGTCCGAGGGGGCGTTCGTCGCCCTCTTCGGCCTCGCCAAGAAGGTCGTCATCGCCGACAACCTCGGCGCCTTCGCGAACGCCGTGTTCCGGGAGCCCGACAAGCAGACAGGCCCCTACCTCTGGCTGGGCGTGCTCGCCTACACCGGCCAGATCTTCTGCGACTTCTCGGGATACACGGACATCGCGCGGGGCGGCTCGCTCATGCTCGGCTACGAGCTGCCCGACAACTTCGACTACCCCTACGCGAGCGCCAACATCGCCGAGTTCTGGCGCCGCTGGCACATGACCCTCTCGCGGTGGCTCCGCGACTATTTGTACATCTCGCTCGGTGGCAATCGGGGCGGCGCGCTCCGCACGTACCGAAACCTCTTCCTCACCATGCTGCTCGGGGGACTGTGGCACGGCCCGCGCTGGACGTTCGTGGTGTGGGGCGGCTACCACGGCGCGCTCCTCGCGCTGCACAAGCTCTACGCCGACCGCGCCGCGAAGGTGCCGGCCCTCGCGCGGCTCCGCAAGTCCGCGCCCTACCGCGTGGTCGCGGTCGCCGTCACGTTCCTGCAAGTGGTCGTGGGGTGGGTCTTCTTCCGCGCGGAGACCTTCGAGAAGGCCTGGACGGTGCTCGGCGGGATGGCGCGCGCGCGCGGTCCGCTGCCCGCCTACGCGACCCTCCCCGACGACGTGAAGCTCACCGTCGCGCTCCTCGGCGTGCTGGCGGTGATCCACGTGTTCGGCGTGTACAAGGCCGGGCTCCGTGCGCACCGCCGGCTGCCCGCGCCCGCGCGCGGCCTCGTGTGGGCGGCGCTCGCCTACGTGTGCTTCTTCTTCGCCACGAGCTCGCCGCTCTTCATCTACTTCAACTTCTGAGCACCCCTCCAAGACGCCCGCGATGGCCAGCCCCGACACGCCCACCGCTCCCCGCGACGCCCCGCGCGAGGCCCGCGAGACCCCACACGCGGCCCCGCGCGCGCGCCT
>CAZHGG010000721.1:0-3836 GCA_964531755.1 uncultured Polyangiaceae bacterium | reverse complement strand
CCACCGCCGCGCCTGCCTCGCCGCCGGCGCGGCTCGCCCTCGCGTCCGCCGCCGATCTGGCCGCGCGCCCCGCGGAGGATGGCCGGGGCCGCGCGGTCATCGCGGCGGTCTTGGTCGTGCTCGCCGCCGCGGCGATCGTCGCGACTTACATCTATTTCGACAAGCGAGGCCACCGCGGCGACGTCGCCCCGACCTCGGCGTGGGCGCGCGCGTGAGGGTGTTCGTGGCGGGCGCGACGGGCGCCACCGGACAGGTGTTCGTGCCGATGGCGGAGGCCGCCGGGCACGCCCTCACGCTGCACGTGCGGCCCGCGTCGCGCGCGCGCTCGCCGATCGGAGACGACCCACGCGCCGCGGTCTTCGACCTCGAGGACGAGCAGGCCACCGAGGCCGCCCTCCGTGGGCACGACGCGATCGTCTCGTTCGTCGGCACCATGCGCGCGCGGTTCGCGCGAGGCGACGACTACGCGTCGAGCGACCTCGGGAGCGCCCGACAGCTCGCTCGCGGCGCCCGCCGCGCCGGCGTCCCGCGGATGCTCCTGCTGAGCTCGGTGGGCGCGGGCGGGCTCGGCGCGTACCTGAAGATGAAGCTCGCCTGCGAGGAGGCGGTCCGCGCCGAGGGCATCGGCTGCACCTTCTTTCGCCCCAGCATCCTGGTGAGCCCCGAGTGGGCCGCGTCGGGCTCGCACGGGGCGCGACGCGCGCCCCTCGGCACGACGGCCCTGCTCGGCGGGCTCGGACACCTGCCCGGCCTCTCGGGGTTCTCCCTCGACTACAAGCCCATCCCGCTCGAGCGCGTCTGCGCCGGCTTCCTCGATGCGCTCGCGAAGCCCGCGGAGTACGACGGCCGGATCGTGCTGGGACGCGACCTCTGGCGCCTCGACGTGGCACCGCGCGGCTAGAGCGGTGCTCACGCCTTCGGCTTCTCACGAGCGCCGTGGGATTCCGGACTCGCTCGCCGCGACCCGTGCGCCTCGCCTTCGGACGAGTCGGGAACGATGGAGCTGGGCTCCGCCCTTGGCGGGTTGCTCGTACGAAACCGCCCCGAACCCTGCTAGGACGGGGCCCCGATGGCGTTCTTTCAGCAGCCCCCCGTCACCCCCGAAGAGCTCGAGGCCGCGCGGCCGCTCGCCATCCCGCCCGAGCAGGTCCTCGAGTTCGACGAGCGCGAGTGGTACGAGCGCGCGTACCGCGGCGACGCGCCCCAGCTCACGTTCCGCGCCATCGCGATGGGCACCGGGCTCGGCTTCTTCCTGTCGTTCACGAACGTCTACATCGGCCTGAAGACAGGCTGGTTCCTGGGCGTCGCGCTCACCGCGTGCATCCTCTCGTACGCGATTTGGTCGTTCCTCCGGACCGTCGGTGTCGCCAAGTCCGACATGACGATCCTCGAGAACAACTGCATGCAGTCTACAGCTTCCTCGGCGGGCTACGCCACGGGGAACGTGGTGGTGTCCGCCATCCCCGCGCTGCTGCTGCTCACCGTGACGGACGAGAACCGCAAGGGCGTGCAGCTCGCGTGGCCCGTGCTCGGGCTGTGGGTGCTGTGCCTCGCGACCTTCGGCGTGGTGCTCGCCATCCCGATGAAGCGCAACCTCATCAACCGCGAGAAGCTCAAGTTCCCGTCGGGCACCGCCGCCGCGGTCACGCTGCAGGGCCTCTACAGCAAGGGCGACGAGGCCATGAAGAAGGCGCGCGCGCTGCTCTACGCGGCGCTGTTCGCGGGCCTCGTGCCGCTCGTGAAGGACCTCGAGGTCCTGAAGGTGAAGAAGGGCGCGCTCGTCGTGGGGCGCGAGGCGCTGCTGCCGCAGGGCTCCAACATCTTCAACTGGCTGCCGGCGCCCGGCGCCGACGGCAAGAGCCACAAGTGGAGCGACTGGCACGTGAAGATTGACCACGGCGTCGTGCTCCTCGCGGCCGGCGCGATCATCGGCCTGCGGGTCACCCTGTGGATGGTGCTCGGCGGGATCTTCGTGGCCGTGTTCCTCGGGCCGATGGCGCTCGAGTCGAAGTGGGCCTCGCCGGCGGCGGTGGAGGCCGCCGCGCACGCCAAGGTCGTCGCCGTGAAGCTCCTCGGCGTCAAGGCGTACAACACCGGCATGGCGGACGCCCTCGTCGCCGTGAAGATGTCGGGGGCGGCCTCGAAGCCCCAGTCTGCCTGGAAGGAGATCGGCGTGTGGCTCGGGGCCCCGCTCCTCGTCGCCTCCGGCCTCGTGCAGCTCGCCGCCCAGTGGCGCACGATCGTGCGCGCGCTCTCCGGCCTCTTCGGCGGGGGCGCCAAGGCGAAGGGCGCCGAGGCCGACAAGAAGACCGCGTACCGCGAGCCCGGCGAGCGCGACGGCGACCCCAAGGCGGCCGAGGCCGTCCGCCCCGAGGACGTCGAGGTGCCGACGAAGTGGTTCGTGTTCGGGCTCCTCGGCTCGGGCACGGCCATCGTCGTGGTCGCCGCGACGTTCTTCGACATCCCCGCGCACTTCGGCGTGCTGGCGGTGGGCATGACGTTCGTGCTCGCCCTCGTCGCCGCCCGCGCGACTGGCGAGAGCGACATCACGCCCGGCGGCGCCATGGGCAAGATCATGCAGCTCACCTACGGCGTGCTCATCCCGCAGAGCTCGACCGCCAACCTCATGACCGCGTCCATCACCTCGGGCGCCGGGCTCGCGACGGCCGACCTGCTGAACGACCTCAAGTCGGGGTACCTGCTCGGGGCGAACCCGCGCCGCCAGTTCATCGCGCAGGCCATGGGCATCCTCACCGGCACGATCGCGACGACGCTCGGCTACTTCCTGCTCGTCCCCGACGCGACGGTGCTCACGGGCACGCCCGCCACCGACGTGATGCCCGCGAAGGACGCGGCGTTCCCCGCGCCCGGCGCGCAGCAGTGGCTCGCGGTCGCGAAGCTCTTCCGCTCGGGCATGCGCAACATGCACCCGATGGCGCAGCAGTGCGTGAAGACGGGCCTCGTGGTCGGCGCCGTGCTCGCGCTCCTCGAGGCCACCGTGCCGAAGCACCGCAAGAAGTGGGTCCCCTCGCCCACGGGCCTCGGCCTCGGCATGATCCTCCCGTTCTTCTCGCCGTTCTCGATGTTCATCGGCGCGGTGCTGGCGGAGATCGCCACGCGCGTGAGCAAGGCCTGGGCGGAGCGCTACGTCGTGCCGCTCGCCGCGGGCGTCATCGCCGGCGAGAGCATCATCGGCGTCGTCGTGGCCGGCCTGAACAACTTCGTGCTGAGCTGACGCACCGGCGCGCGGCGGCCGCGCGCACGAGGGCGACGAGCGCGGGGCCTAGAGCCCCTTCTCGCGGAGGAAGGTGTTGGTGAAGGCTGCGCCGCGGTCGTAGCTCTCGCGCACCGTCTTCTCGATGAAGCTCTCGATCACGCCGCCCACGCCAAAGATGGAGACCTTGATCTCGAAGTCGACGACGCGCTCCATCTTCTCGCCCTTCGGCTCGGCGCGCACGCTGCCGCCGATACGGATCTTGTCGGCGAGGGAGGGCGGCTGGATCGAGAACGTGTAGCGCCGCTGCGTCGCGTCGTACCGGCCCTCCTCCGTGCTCGGCGAGTCGCCGACGAGCTTCTTCACCACCGCCGGCGGCTCGTCTTTCGGGAGCATGCGGAGCCGCCGCGTGCGGGTGCCGTCCTCGGCGACCTTCTCCTCGAGCACGTCGTACTGACGAAACCCGAGCGCGTCGCGGTTCAGGCGAAGGTTGTACTCTGCATCGAAAAAGACGCGGCCCCAGTAGGTGTCCGGGGTGGTGTCGAGCGTGTGCCTCAAGGTGAACGTGGCCATGGTGTCTCCTCCTACTGTGCCGCCTCGCCGCCCGCCGCTGCGCGCGCGT
>CAZHGG010000720.1:0-3838 GCA_964531755.1 uncultured Polyangiaceae bacterium | reverse complement strand
TGGCGTACGCCTCGCGGAAGCCCATGAGCGCCGCGGTCTTGAACGCCATTTCGGAGGAGTCGACCGCGTGCGCCGCGCCGTCGTTGACGACGCACCGGACGCCGACGATGGGGAAGCCGATGAGCGTGCCCTTGCGCACGCCGTCGCGGAAGCCCTTGTCGCAGGACGAGATGAACTCGCGGGGGATCGAGCCGCCGGTGACGTCGTCGAGGAACTCGTAGGTCTCGACCGCGTCGGCCGGGAGCGGCTCGATGTAGCCCATGATCTTCGCGTACTGGCCCGAGCCGCCGGTCTGCTTGTGGGTGTAGTTGATCTCGCCGCGGCGGGTGATCGACTCGCGGTACGCGACCTGCGGCTTGCCCGCGATGACCTCGCAGTTGTACTCGCGGCGCATGCGCTCGATGTAGATGTCGAGGTGCAGCTCGCCCATGCCGCTGATGATGGTCTGCTGCGACTCCTCGTCCTGGTGCACGCGGAAGGTGGGGTCCTCCTTGGTGAAGCGGTTCAGCGCCTTCGAGAAGTTCACCTCGGTGGAGCGGTCCTTCGGCGCCACGGCGAGCGAGATGACGGCCGCGGGCACGTGCATCGACGTGAGCGACCAGTTCACCTTGCCGTCGGTGAAGGTCTCGCCGGAGCTCGCCTCGACGCCGTAGAAGGCCACGATGTCGCCCGCCTCGGCCGACGGGATCTCCTCGCGGTCGTCGGAGTGCATGCGGAACATGCGCGGCACGCGCACCTTTCGCATCTCGTTGCTCACGTTGAAGATGGTGTCGCCGGCCGAAACCGACCCCTGGTAGACGCGGAAGTAGGTGAGCTGGCCGTACTTGTCCTGCTGGAGCTTGAAGGCGAGGCCGACGAACGGCTTGGTGGGGTCGGAGTCGACGACCACCTTCGCCTCGTTGTTGTTCTGATCGTGGGCCTCGTTGACCACCTCGGTGGGGCGCGGCAGGTAGTGGACCACGCCGTCGAGCAGGAGCTGCACGCCCTTGTTCTTGATGGCCGAGCCGCACATGACGGGGGTCATCTTGAGGGCGAGGGTGGCGCGGCGAATGGCGGCGCGCAGGTCGTCTACGGAGATGGGCTCCTCGTTCAGGAACTTCTCGCCGAGCTCGTCGTCCACGTCGGCGACGTCGGCGATGATCTTCTCGCGCGCGGCGGCGGTGGCGGCGGCGTAGGCCTCGGGCACGTCCTCCTCGCGGATGGTCTCGCCGTCGGCGCCGTCGAAGTAGTACGCCTTGCCCACGATGGGATCGATGATGCCCGCGAACTCGTGCTCGGCGCCCATGGGGACCTGGAGGTTCACGGGGTGGTGCCCGAGCTTCTCCTTCAGCATGGTCGAGACGCGCTCGTAGTTCGCGCCCGGGTTGTCCATCTTGTTGACGAACGCGATGCGGGGCACGTGGTAGCGCTTCATCTGCCGGTCGACCGTGATCGACTGGCTCTGCACGCCCTTGCCCGAGTCGAGCACCAGGATGGCGCCGTCGAGCACGCGGAGGGCGCGCTCGACCTCGATCGTGAAGTCGACGTGGCCGGGGGTGTCGATGATGTTGATGTTGATGGGCTGGAACTGCTGCTGCGAGCCGCGCCACTCGCAGTACGTCGCCGCCGACTGGATGGTGATGCCCTTCTCGCGCTCGAGGTCCATCGAGTCCATCTTGGCGCCGACGCCGTCCTTGCCGCGGACCTCGTGGATCTTGTGGATGCGACCCGTGTAAAACAGGATGCGCTCGGTGAGCGTCGTCTTGCCGGAGTCGATGTGCGCCGAGATGCCGATGTTGCGGATGCGGTCGAGGGGGATGCGAGCGGCCAAGGGAATATCTCTTCGTAAGAGGGCGGTGGTTTCAGGGCTTGCGCGTGCCACCTACCACGTCGCGCCCAGCGTGGGGACCTCGCGTGACGCGAAACGTGCCGCCGACCCCCGCCGCCGCGCGGGTGCACGCGCGCTCGCGCCAGCGTCGTCAAGAAAAAGCGATTAAAAACAGGATCTTGCGTCGCTGCGATGGCGCCGTTGGCGCCGCCTCCGCCGCGCGCGCCCTCAGGCGTCGAGCAGGCGCGCCCGCACGTCGTCGGGGATCGGCGCGGCGCGGAGCGCGGGCGGCGAGCCCCCGGCGTCCTCCGCCCACACGCGGGTCTCCTCGCCGTCGACGACCACGCGGTCGCCGAGGGCGAGCCGGTGCGCCACGGTGAACGAGCTCCGGCCGACGCGCGCCACGCGGCTCGTCGCCACGAGGGCGTCGCCGTAGGTGGCCGGGGAGCGGAAGCGCGCCGACGCCTGCACGAGCGGGGTGCCGGTGACGCCGTAGCGCGCGCGCAGCACCTCGTGCCCGAGTCCGACGCCGGCCAGCAGGGCGTGCGTGCAGGCGTCGAACCACGCGTAGTAGCGAGGGTAGAACACGATGCCCGAGGCGTCGCAGTCGCCCCAGGACACCTCCACGACCCGCGCGCCGCGCAACCCCGGGCCGAGCGTAGGGTCGTCGCTGGGCGCGGGCGAGGCGAGCGAGGCGGGCGCGGGGGGCGGCGAGGCGGGCGGCGGCATCAGTCCTCGTGGAGCATCCTCAGCTTGAGCGTGTCGTGGTCGATGGGCTGCACCCGCTTGATGCCGCCCACACACCACTCGTTGCCCGGCTGCGACAGCATGAGAATCGAGTAGAAGTCGCCCACGGTGGTCACGAGCCCGAAGATGCGCTGGAGGCAGGTCTCTCGGGCGACGGGCGCTCGCATTAGCGACCACGCCGGGGCCGGGCGCCCGGCGCCCATGAGCACCTCCTGCGCGATGTCCTTCACGCTCTTGTCGAGGAAGAGGCGCGTGTCGTGGCGCAGGCCGAGGAGCGCCGTGGCGTGCTCGAGCTCGATGGAATACGTGAGGTCGTCGGCGTCCGTGCGCTCCGCGGTGACCGTCGTGACGACGAGCGTGAAGCTCCGGCTGGCGCGGTGGTCGACCTCCAGCGAGAGGGTCGCGACCGCGCCGATCGCGGCCGTCACGTCGAGCGGCGTCTGCGCGAGGATCGTCACCCGGGCGGCCGTGGGGGTCGACGGGCGCTCGGTGACCGACGCCTCGAGGACCGTGACGTCGGCGAGCGCAGGGCAGTCCAGGGTGAGGCGGTTCTTCATGCGGGCGACGAGGAGGGTATTTCCGCGGAGGCCCTGGGGCCACCGTCTTCTTCCGCGGACCCGCGGCGGACCGCCCGACGGACCGTCGGAGCCGCGCCCCGGCCGGCGACGGGCGTCAGTCTCGCGCGCCGCTGTCGGGCGCAGGGAGGGGCGCCGCGCCGACCTGTCCTGTCACCTTGCAGGTGCCCGAGAGGCACGCGACCGCGCTCGATGGGCACGCGACGCACTCCAGCCTGGATCCGCACGACGCCGCCTTCTCTGCGGAGTCCTTGCTGTACTGCGCTGCCGCGGGTCGCCGGAGGGCCGCGGTGTTGCAACTGCAGCCGCACACGTCGCCTTCGAACACGGCGACGCAGTCGCCGTCCACGGAGCACGTCGCGTCGTAGCCCTGCGCCGACATGGTGGTGGAGGCGCACGCAACGAGGGCGACGGCGATGACCAAGGCGAAGGGGACACGAGAGGAGTGCACGCTCGCCATCCTAGGGGCTGCGCTCGGCTCGCACATGGGCCACATCACCGATGGCGCTTGAAGTGACATGTTGTCTGGTGATGGCCCGCCGCGCCCCGCGGTCCGCGCGTACGGCCACGTGGAGACCCTCGCCGACCAGATCACGAGCCGCGCATCCACGATCCACAAGATCGTCGGGCGCATGCTCCACCTGAACTGAAGGCCGCCATGCCGCTCGTCAGCAGTATGCGAATGGTCGCCAGCGTGTCGTCGGGGCAC